>RFQF01000061.1 GCA_009925805.1 Flavobacteriia bacterium
AATCTATTATCCCAGCTATACTTCAGGTGAAAACACTCCGGTAGCTACATCCCCTGATTTCTCGGTTATCGTGTTTGGTCATGGGTTTGCCATGGGATGGGATGCGTATCAAAATATTTGGGAACATCTGGTACCCCAAGGGTATATTATGGCCTTTGTTCGTACGGAGGGAAGTTTAATCCCGGCACCAAGTCATGGCGATTTCGGTGCTGATTTGGCCTTGGTTACCTCAAAAATGTTGGCGCTTAATGGAACGGCAGGATCGCTTTTTCAAGGCAAAGTAAAACAAAAGTCCGTGATCATGGGGCATTCGATGGGAGGCGGTGCCACCCTCCTTGCGGCGTCCAATAACGGATCTATTGCCGGCGTGGTTGGTTTTGCTCCAGCGGAGACTACCCCTTCTGCGATTGGGGTTTGTAGCAATATAACCGTACCCGCTTTGATTTTTTCAGGATCCAACGACGGTGTTACCCCTCCAGGCACCAATCATATCCCGATGTATCAAGGAATTGCCTCTACCTGTAAATCGTTTGTGAGCATTACAGGTGGTGCGCATTGCTACTTTGCCAACAGCAATTTTAATTGTGATTTTGGCGAAAGCACTTCATCTCAAGGAATCTCCATAACACGTGCGCAGCAACAACAGCGGACATTTGCTATCCTTGATCCTTGGTTAAGCTATGTCTTAGGGGAAAATTGTTTCGCTTTGAATGCTTTTCATTACAGTTTAAATAATACTCCTGGCACGGTAAATCAAACCACTTGTCCGGCAAGCGGTACGAATGCAACTATTTTTTACGATAATATGGTCACGCTTTGGACCACAACCCCGGGAACGGCCTACCAATGGTACGTGAATGGGCAAATCATGCAAGGAGAAACGAACGATACGCTGGTAATTCCCTTAGACTTTGGAGGCAGCTTTTCGGTGTCGGTATTTTCACCCAACGGGTGTGACACAAGTGCTTTCATCACCTTGCAAGGTCAAATTGAAGTGCTTCCCTTGGCTTGGAACGTAACCTACTCAGCCGCACAACAAATCATTGAAATTCATATGGAAAAAACGCATCCTGTAAGCATTACTTTACTAGATATCCATGGACGTGAGCTAGGAAATCAACTGAGTAACCAAGGAACGGCAACCTTTCATTGCAATCACTTAAATCCAGGGGTGTACTTCGTTCGGGTTGGAAACCAATCAGCTAAACGAATCTTGGTTGATTGATTCAATTCCATGAATAAACCAAAAGAACGGCAATTGTTAGTATTTGCACAACAATCTATTCATTAAAATTTCAAGTATTTTCGTTACATTTGGCTAAATTTTTAGGCTATGGTTTCATTCAAAAAGTGGTTTTATTTAATTTCTTTTTTCCTGGTAGTTTCTTGCTTCAATAGTACTATGGCTCAAGCTCCTGAGGGAATAAACTATCAAGCAGTAATCCGTAAAACCGATGGAACCCTGGTGACCAATGCGCTCGTTGCCATTCGAGTTCAAATCAAGCAAACTTCGGCTACGGGTACGGTGGTTTATGCCGAACGTCAAAGCGTATCCACTTCTTCGTTTGGACTCGTGAATTTTGTAATTGGACAAGGAACAGTGCTTTCAGGAACCTTTGCTTCGATCAATTGGTCCACAGGAAATTATTGGGTGAGTCTTGGGGTTGATTTCGCCAACGGAACCAACTACGTAGATTACGGTTCGCAAAAGTTAATGAGCGCTCCTTATGCGTTGTATGCGAAAACAGCAGGCGTTCAATTGAATCAATGGCGTTATGGAAGCGTGGTTCCTGCAGCTGTTTTAGGAAATGTAGGTGACTTTTACCTAGACACCGCCACGGGGAACGTATATTACAAATCCACTACCACCACGTGGGTACTCACTGGAAACATTAAAGGACCTCAAGGAAACGCTGGGGTTGCAGGTGCTCAAGGCCCTACCGGAGCTACGGGACCTGCCGGGGTAACTGGACCACAAGGCCCTGCTGGGGTAGCTGGACCACAAGGCCCTGCCGGCGTAGCCGGACCACAAGGTATAGCAGGAGCTACCGGTCCGCAAGGTCCCGCCGGGATAAATGGAAACAGCGTATTGAACGGAAGTGTTGCGCCTACGCCAGCCATTGGCGTGAACGGGGATTTTTACATTAATACTTCCAACGATTCCTTGTACGGACCAAAAACCAACGGTAATTGGAACGCAGGTGTTTCACTTGTCGGTCCAGTGGGCCCTGTCGGCGCAGCCGGCCCACAAGGATTAGTCGGTGCGCAAGGCCCCGCAGGGCTTAATGGAAATAGTGTATTGAACGGAAACATTGCGCCAACTCCAGCTATTGGTGTAGACGGAGATTTCTACATTAATACCTCCAACGATTCCTTGTACGGACCAAAAACCAATGGCACTTGGAACACTGGTGTTTCACTGGTAGGACCTCAAGGGCCAGCAGGACCTCAGGGCGCAACCGGCCCTGCAGGCGTAGCCGGACCTCAAGGACCAGCAGGACCCCAGGGTGCAACCGGCCCTGCAGGCGCAACAGGACCGCAAGGTCCGATGGGATTAACGGGACCGGCGGGGAGTGCCAATGCATGGGGGCTTTTTGGAAGTTCTGGCACCACGCCTACATCAAATTTTATCGGGACGATAGACGCTCAAGATTTTGTGGTTCGCACCGGGAATACTGAAAAAATGCGTGTACTGAATGGCGGAAACGTGGGAATAGGCACCAACGCACCAGGCTCCAAATTAGATGTAAATGGGCGAGTTGATGCGCGAAATGGGGTAAGATTCAGTAAAACCATTTATTATTTCCAACGGTACAAATATTGTACTTGTTTTGGAGCTGGTTCTCAAACATGGGATATTGGAAACTATGATTTTTGTGCAATTGGTCAGTCAGGTTTTAAAAACAACCAATCGAATGTAGATGAAGACGACGATGTACAATGCGCTGTTTGGCCAATTGATGTTACGGGCAGTGTTCCAGGCGAAGCCACAAATTATAACACTACCTTAACCTATAATTACACCACACGACCATTTTGGAGAATGTATGCAGAGGCATTGGAAGATACCAACGGTGTAACCTGCGGTGCGAATTGCATCAATTTTGAATAACTTTGCCTGTGAGGCATTGGTTATTTCTTCTTTCTTTTCTCTTTATTTTGTTGCGTTCTCAAGCACAAAATAGTAGCATTACGGTACAAATTCTAAGCGAAAAACCGATTCAAGGCCAAATAATCTGTTTAAGGGGGTATATGGATGGCCATTTCGTTACCCTGGATTCGGCCGAAGTAACTTTTGAAAACAAAGGTGTCTTATCCTTAGCAACAAAAGACTATATAGGAACGGGGGAAATTAACCTACTTCACCGCACACAACCTGGAACCGAATTGATACTCAATCCCAAGGAACAAGGGGTACGATTGGTAGGAACGATGGAGGCAATGACTCAAGGAAGGATGGAGATTTTAAATTCCACAGAAAACACCTTGTATGCTCAACTTAAAATAGCACGAAATCGCTTCGAAAAGCGGCTTGCTGCTTTGTTGAAAGCGAAGAAAGAACTTTCCCCCTTACAACAGGACTATTTTCAGGCTTATCAAGCTTTGGATTTAAGCATTGAAGCCATTAAAGACAGCATCAATCTACCATGCGATAGCATTACGGCGCAGTATTCCGAGCTCTTTGTGACCAAAATCACGAAAAATCTGATCAAATTACCTACGCGCACCCACCAAACTGAAGGAAAAAAGTACGATACCCACGATGCATTTTTGCACGAACATTTTTTTGATTTTCTTGATTTTGGCAATCCCTTGCTTATCCGACATTATGCGTTCAGCTACCTATTAGAGCAATACTTCTCGCAATATTCCAGCACCAAGGAAAAGTTGCTCTTTCGTTCTTGTGCCATGCTCATGCAAAAAGCCGCTTTGAATGACGAGGTTAAAAACTTCATGTTCAATTTTTTACTCGATTATGGCCTTACCCGAAATATGGATTATTTGGTAGAATACATGCAAACGAATTTCGGCGACGAATGCGATTTAGGAGTAGGAATCCACCAAACGAAGACCTTGGAAGCCATGAACCATACCAAAATCGGAGCGACTGTGCCGGATATCCTATTGTACGACCTTCAAGGTCAGCCGCAATCGTTGTCGCAATATGTTAAGAAAAACAAGCGCACAGTGTTGGTATTTTGGATTGGGTGGTGCGTGCATTGTCAGGAAGAACTTCCTGCTCTGGCCAAGTTGCAAGAAACCTGGAAAAAAAAGAAAATTGGCCTTTTCACCGTAGGATTGGATGAGGATAAAGCCACGTGGAAGCTGAACTTGGAAAAATATGGATTGAAAGGGGTGCATGTGAACGAACTCGTTCCTTTAGCGGCGTCCAAGGTACTACCCGCCTTTAACATACGTACCACGCCTGCCCTGTTTGTTTTGGATAGCGAGGGAAAAATACTAGAGAAAAATGTATATGGGAAAAACTTGGAGAAGGTATTGAATATAAAATAAAAAAGGACGAAAAATTTCGCCCTTTTATAGAATACATAAAAATGGTTCTATTTCCCCATTTTTTCCATTTCTTTAAATGAATCACATTCTTTCAACTCTGCTTCCATTTTCATTTTCTCTTCGATGGATTTTCCTTCGCCTAATTCTTTACATTTTTGAACATCCGATTCATATTTTTTTTGGATTTCCGCCATTTTATCCATGTCTGCACCAGCCGATTTCATGTCTTTAGACATAGACAACATCGTATCAGCACAACCACATACTCCTGATTTTCCACAAGAAACAAGCAACACCAACATGGCTGCCCCAATTACAATCATTTTTTTCATTTTGGTTACGTTTTAAATTTGGTCAATATTATTAAAAAATAGTTTATGATTCGATTTTTTATTTCCCTGAAGCATCAAATAATTAATAATGAAGATGGAAAAGTTGCCTAAGTATAAAAGTCTCACTAAAACCTTTAATATTGCTCCTTGGCATTAGGAAAATTATCGGAACGAACATCTTCAATATATTCTTGAAAAGCATGCAACATTTCTTGATGTAGGTTGCGGTATTTACGCACAAAACGAGGGTTGAAGTCGTTGTTAATTCCAAGCATATCATGCACCACCAACACTTGACCGTCCACCCCATTTCCTGCCCCTATTCCAATACTTGGAATTTGGATGGTTTCGGTGACCTGAGTAGCAAGCACCGAAGGGATTTTTTCCAACACCAAGGCAAAACAACCCGCTTTTTCTAAGGCTTTTGCATCCTCCATGAGACGGGCAGCTTCTTCGGTTTCTTTGGCTCGTACAGCGTACGTACCAAACTTATATATGGATTGTGGCGTTAACCCCAAATGCCCCATCACTGGAATGCCTGCCGACAGAATGCGTTGAATCGATTCTACGACTTCTCCCCCACCCTCAAGCTTCACGGCATGAGCCCCTGTTTCTTTCATGATACGGATGGCACTGTGAAGCGCCTCTTTCGAATTTCCTTGGTAACTGCCAAACGGCAAATCCACCACAATGAGCGCCCTTTCCACTGCTCGCACCACCGACGCGCCATGGTAAATCATTTGGTCCAAGGTAATCGGTAAGGTTGTTTCATGTCCTGCCATGACATTGGAAGCCGAGTCTCCCACCAAAATCACGTCGATTCCTGCTTCGTCAATGATTCGAGCCATCGAAAAATCATAGCCTGTTAGCATGGTGATTTTACGTCCCGCTTGTTTCATTTCAAGCAGCGTATGCGTAGTAACTTTTTTAACTTCCTTGTGAACAGACATAGGTAATAATGAATGTCAAAATTAAGGAAACCGAATTAAAGCACCTAAATAGAACACGAGGCGATGTGGAAAACCCAAAAAAAAGGCGGTAAGCACCGAGCAAAAACGCATTACTTTTGTTCTACTTCGAAAAAAGACCGATGAAACAAGAAAAAACAGCGACCATCATTGGCGCAGGTCTCGTAGGATCTCTTTGGGCGGGGATAAGGTGGGCGTTGGGGACGAAATCCGTAAAATCGCTATTCCCATGTACGGACGCATGATGCATGATCTGGAGGGAAATCTCGCGTATCAACCTTATGGCAAGGAAGATCAAGCCATTTTCTCGGTGTCTCGGGGAAAAATAAACGCCACGATGATGGACATTGCAGAAAATCATGGGAAAGCAACGATTTTTTACCGTCATGCCTGTGAAGGGGTAAATACGGAAACGGGTGAGGCCTACCTGCGCAACGAACTGACCGAAGAACGCTTTACGGTGAAGTCCGATGTGGTATTTGCCGCCGATGGGGCCTTTTCCAGTGTGCGTTACAATTCGTTTCAAAAACGCAACCGATTTACCTACAGCCAACATTACATCGAAGATGGTTATCGCGAATTGCTTTTGCCGGCCAATGCGGATGGGAGTTATAAAATGGATAAAAACGCCTTGCACATTTGGCCTAGAGGGCGGTTCATGCTGATAGCCCTAGCCAATGAAGACGGTTCATTTACCTGTACGCTTTTCATGCCCTACGAAAACGACCAATACGCTTTCGACCAACTCACTTCTAGAGCTAAAGTAGAACATTTTTTTCAGGAAGTTTTTCCCGACTTTTATGCCATGATGCCCAGCGTTGCCGATGCCTGGGAGGATCATCCCTTGTCGTCGTTGGCCATTGTCCGCTGTAAACCCTGGCATGCGGGGAAAGTGGCATTGATGGGGGATGCCGCCCATGCTACAGTGCCCTTTTATGGCCAAGGCATGAACGCAGGCTTCGAAGATTGCAGAATTATGTTTGAATTGTTGGAAAAACACCAAGAGGATTGGTCAGCCGTAT
The DNA here is from genome assembly GCA_009925805.1 of Flavobacteriia bacterium. Taxonomy (GTDB): domain Bacteria; phylum Bacteroidota; class Bacteroidia; order Flavobacteriales_D; family Crocinitomicaceae; genus UBA952. The sequence continues at coordinate 6,838 of RFQF01000061.1, forward strand.
TCGAAGAATATAGCCAGGTAAGAAAACCTGATGGCGATGCCTTACAAGACCTCTCCTTGGACAACTACCTCGTGATGCGCGATTATGTGGCGGATCCTTCGTTCATTTTGCGAAAAAAAATCGAAGCGAAATTCAGCGAAATGCACCCCGATCGCTGGATGCCATTATACTCCCAAGTGACGTTTAGCAATATCCGTTACAGCGAAGCCTACCGACAAGGTCAAGTGCAAAATGCCATCATGGACGAGGTTATGGCGATGGAAAACATCGAGGAACGTTGGGAAAGTGATTCCGTCATGGCGTATTTATTGGAAAAAAGTATGGGCTTTAAATTTTAAACCATGAAGTATTGTTTTGCTCTTGTTTTTCTTGGATTGGGAATCTCCTTTGGACAAGACTATGGATTTAAAAAAGGCAGCAAAGGAAACGACTATCTGTTTGTGCGCAACAAGGGCATCACCTTTTCTGTTGGCCCTACTTGGCAATTCACGCCCAAAACAGCCACCTATGAAATCACCAATAGTGCAGGGGTTCGTGGCATTACTAAAATTGACCCCTCGGGAAAAATAGGGTTTTATGGAGAATTTGGAATGGTCATTTTTCCCAAATGGAAAGCGCTTGTGCCATTAAAATTCCTAAAAAAATCCCGCCTGTTGGATTATGTAGACTTCACTTTGGGGTACAGGCAATACCGAGGGAAGGAACAAGTCACCACGGAAATCACCAACGCCTTGGGCACCGTCATTAACCAATTTGAATCTACAGGAAATTATTCCAACGGCTTACTGTTTGGTCGTTTCGACGCGCACACCTTGCTTTATTTTGGAAAAAAGAAAATCGACGTAGCCCGAAAGCAATTTATTGATCAATCCATCGGACTAAATTTGGATTACAACGTGCTTAAAGGTTCCACCACCTACGACCCCATGAGTACCTCATACTCTCCAATCGTGCGTGAGCTCAAGTTTTATAATCCTTTGGTGGTGCAATTCCATTATTCCTTGGGGGTAGGTGTACGATTTAACCGCGCTTGGATGATGATTCCCGGTATATCGATTCCTTTGGTCTCCGTGTACGAATGGAACGGATTTAATGCCCGCATGCACTGGTTTCAATCCACTTATTGGCCCATTCAAGCCCAAGTGCGTTTCATCAAATTGTTCAAGCAAGAGCCTAAATGCGGTGCCTTCGGCGATCCGGAAGACATGAAAAGAAACAAGGAATTCAACAATAAAAATTAAAGAGGCCAATTCCTCAAGATGTGTTTTGGAACTTTCTTTTTGATGCGTTTAATCACATCATCCCGCTTTCCGATATTCGAAATCTTAAGTACATCCGTAAAAACGGCCTTTTTATTTTGAAAAAATATAAGTTCCAAGGTAACAGAAGATATATCCTCCTTGTACAATTTATAAATACTTGCGCGTTCCAAGGCTTCGTCAAACATCGGTAGGACTTCACTTTTTTTAAAGCGTTTATCGTATCCTTTGACATTGATGATACAATAGGTTACAAAACCCTTTTTGGCCAGTTCTAGGGTTATACTATCTGAAATTAATGTGTTGATGTCGGAACCTTGTTTTACATAGTTGCTGGCGGGAGTAGCTTTTACCCGCATAGCATTCAGCATCTCACAAAAGGTAACTTCCACGGCATAGCGGTCTTCGGGTTTATCAAATTGGCCGATAACCACGCATTCTTTCAGTTTAAAGTTTTGGCCAAAAACGACGTTGGATAAGAAAAATACCCACGATAAAAGGAAAATTGACTTCATGGCATCCTTAAAAAATGGTTGAGGCAACAGCGCGCACGGAAGAGGAATTCGACATCGTATAATAGTGAATACAGGGCACACCGGCGGCTTTTAGTTCTTTGGATTGTTGAATACACCATGCTATGCCAAGTTCTTCTACCTCAAGATCGGTTTTGCATTTGATCAAAGCACGGGAAAGTTCAACTGGATAATCAATAAAAAAATACTTGGGAATAAAACTGATGTGCTTCAAGGTTTTTAGGGGCTTCAATCCGGGAATAATGGGTACCGTAATGCCTGCTTTACGGCAAGAATCTACAAAATCAAAGTACTTTTTGTTGTCAAAAAACATCTGAGTTACAATGTAATCTGCTCCCGCTTCTACTTTTTTGCGAAGATGGTATAGGTCGTCTTCCATATTCATCGCTTCAAAATGCTTTTCAGGATATCCTGCAGCGCCGATGCAAAAATCGGTGGGGTCGGTTTTATAATCGTCCAAAAGATATCGTCCTTGGTTCATCTCGCGGATTTGGTAAATCAGCTCGTTGGCATGCTGATGTCCACCAGGCTCCGGCACAAATACTGGGTCTGACTTGATGGAGTCGCCTCGTAACGCTAATACATTGTCGATTCCTAAAAATTGTAAATCAATGAGCGCATTTTCGGTTTCTTCACGATTGAATCCACCACATATCAAATGGGGAACGGCGTCCACCTCATAGCGGTTCATGATAGCTGCACAAATTCCTACTGTTCCGGGACGTTTTCTAACAGCAATTTTCTCTAAAAGACCGTTTTGACGCTCTTTGTAAATGAATTCTTCCCGATGGTAGGTTACATTGACGAATTTCGGTTTAAACTCCATTAACGGATCGATACCGTCGTATAAGGACTTGATTCCCTTTCCTTTCAGGGGAGGCAGAATTTCAAAAGAAAATAAAGTGCCTTTCGCTTCTTTTAAATGTTGGGTAACTTTCATTTCGTTGGTACAAAGATACGACAACTTTAAGGAATCCTTTACGCACGCGTTTCCTCGATAGCCCTATAAATTTCATGGGCATAAAATTGGGCCTGCGCTATAGTGATGGTCAAGGGAGGAGCGAGACGAAAACTGTAGGGATGGGAAAGAAACCAAAAGGTTAGGATTCGTTGCTCCAGGCATCGTTTCACCACCTGTTCGACCCGCTCCGCGGATTCCATGTCAAAGGCGAACATGAGTCCCAAATTACGCACTTCTCGGATGTCCGGATGTGGGGAAATCGTATCCTTAAAAATAGCCGCTACGCGTTGAACATGGTCAAAGCTAATTTCTGTTTTCAATACCCTCAGAAATGCAGCAGCAGCAGCGCATACCACGGGATGGCCACCAAACGTGGTGATATGGCCCAATTTAGGTTGGTCTTTAAATGCAGCCATGAGCTCTTGCGAAGCGACCAAGGCGCCGATAGGCATGCCGCCTCCTAAGGCCTTTCCGAGTACCAACACATCAGGAACGATGTTAAATTGCTCGAACGCAAAATTAGTTCCTGTTCTTCCTAAACCGCATTGAATTTCATCCAACACTAACAAGGATCCGGTTTCAGCACATCGCGCTCGCAACGCGATTAAAAACGCCTTGTCTGGGATTCTAATGCCTGCATCGCCCTGTACCGTTTCCAAAAAGACACCTGCCGTTTTAGAGGTGATGTGCGCCAGGCCCTCCAAATCGTTGAGCGCAATGAACCGAACACCCGGCAATAAAGGACGGTAATTGGTTTTTTTTACTTCATTGTATGAAATGCTCATGGAACCTTGTGAACTTCCATGATACGAGCCCATAAACGCCACTACCTCGTGCCGATTAGTAGCTCTTTTTACCAATTTCATTGCGGCCTCTATAGCTTCGGTTCCGGAATTTACCGGATACACCGCTTGTAAGGTTTCAGGCAGGATCGATAACAACGCTTGGGCGAAGTCCATTTGTGCGCTTTGAATAAATTCACCGTAGACCATCACGTGCAGGTGACGTTCTACCTGTTCATGCATAGCTTTTTTAATGGCAGGATGCCCGTGCCCTAGGGCACTTACTGCGATACCTGAAATAAGATCTGCATAAGCGTTGCCCTGGGTGTCGTAGATAAAAAGGCCTTCAGCGCGATCGATTTCAATTCCCAAAGGATAGGGTGAAGTTTGACCGAGGTGGGTATAGAAATCCATAGTGCAAAATTAGGGACTTTTAGCCATGGGATAGTTCTACCTAGTAACGTAGCTTGTACTAATTTTGAAGCACGACTTTAAGGGTATTGGTTTTTTTTACTTCCTGTTCCACATAAAAATAATAGGTGCCGG
>RFQF01000062.1 GCA_009925805.1 Flavobacteriia bacterium
ACAAATGCAGATTACGCTGTGGAAGTCTTGGACATTCAAGGCCGCCTAATTGCTGCTAAGTCGGTGAATAATGTAAATGGAACTCAACTCGTATCTTTTGCAACAGAGCAAATGGCTAAAGGAAGCTATATTGTGCGTATTTCAAGCCAAGGTCTTTCTACTACGAAAAACGTGGTGGTTCGATAATTGGACGAATCGATAAAATCTAAAGGGGCTTCGGCCCCTTTTTTTATGCTAACATTTAAAATAAGAAGTCGTTGTACGGATATCGCACCTTGAAAATATCTTTAACTTCTTTGTAGAGGTTATTTTTCAAGGTCTCGAGGTTATTTTTATGCACTGCAGAGATGAATACACAGGGCCTTCCCCCCAATCGAGCCATCCAAGTGCGCTCTAGTTCCTCTAGCGATGTTCCTTCTAAAAGCGCATCAATTTTATTAAAAACGATGATGGTGGGTTTTTCCGTGGTGTCAATTTCTTGTAACGTGGTGTTAACCGTGGTATAATGCTCTTCAAAGTTGGGATGCGATAAATCGAGCACATGAACCAGTAAATCTGCTTCACGGACTTCATCCAGCGTTGATTTGAAGGATTCGAGGAGTTGCTGGGGGAGTTTGCGAATAAACCCAACCGTATCCGTCAACAAAAAAGGCAGGTTTTCAATGACTACCTTGCGCACGGTGGTATCCAGGGTAGCAAACAATTTATTTTCTGCAAAGACCTCGGATTTAGAGAGCAAATTCATTAAGGTACTTTTACCGACGTTGGTATACCCCACCAAGGCTACACGCACCAATTGCCCTCGATTACTTCGTTGAACGGTCATTTGCTTATCAATTTCTTGAAGCCGCTCTTTCATTAAAGCAATTCGTTGCTGAATGATACGACGGTCGGTTTCAATTTGTGATTCGCCGGGACCGCGCATTCCGATTCCTCCTTTTTGCCGCTCTAGGTGGGTCCAGAGGCGTGTAAGCCGGGGAAGCATGTATTGTAATTGTGCTAACTCCACTTGGGTTTTAGCATGAAAAGTACGGGCACGTTTGGCGAAAATATCCAAAATCAAGATGCTGCGGTCGATGATTTTCAAGTTCAATTCTCTTTCGATATTTCTGAGTTGCGAAGGGCTCAATTCATCGTCGAAAATGATGGCATCAATTTCATGTAAGGCAGCATAGGCCTTGATTTCTTGAAGTTTGCCTTCGCCAACATAGGTTCTCGGATTGGGATAGGGCAGTTTTTGCGTAAATGATTTCACTGCAAGGGCTCCCGCGGTTTCCGCTAAGAAGGCCAATTCACCCAAATATTCTTGGACAACATGTTCGTTCATGTTTCCGTGAATCACAGAAACTAAGACGCAGCGTTCTTGGATTTCCTCTATGGTAGCATGCGCCATTTAATCGCGTAAAGTCATTACATAGTTTACCAGTGAATCCACTTGTTGCTTCTCGGTAAGAATGCCTTTAAACGAGGGCATTCCATTTTTTCCTTCGTAAATAATTTTTCTAATTTCCACGGAGCGCAACGAAGAAGTCCTTAAATTTTTTGCGCCAGAAACGCCTAAATCACCCTTCTCCCCATGACAGGCAGCGCAATGCAACAGGAAGAGTTCTTTGGGGCTTTCGGTCTTGTTATTGCTGGAATAAGAGGCCTCTGAGTTATCGGAACACCCTAAACAGCCGAAGAACATCAAAACCAAGCACCACCTAAATTTGCTCTGAATGGCCATGGAATACTTGCTAGAATGAGGATTAACCCGATAACATAAAACAGTTTAATCGGCTTATAAATCTCTGCGGGGGTAGTACCTTTTTTCGATTTTACATACCCAAAGGTGATTAATGCAATGGCAATTACCATTCCTGCTAAATGTTCCATGCCATAAAACCTATAAATTGAATCTTTCATCCAGCCTTCTCCAAAATTAACTTTGCCTGAAGACTTTAATAGGACGAGACCAATTAAAAGTTGGGTATGTAAAGCAATCATTGCAAACAAGTTTATCATTTTGTGCTTTTTTTCAAAAGTCTTTGCGGAAAATGCATTGATTATTGCTAAAACTAAAAGGATTAAAATAATCCAACGGAGTCCTGAATGGATAGGGTTTAATATTTCGTTCATAGGTTAAATTTAATCGTTTAATTTTAATACGGCTAAAAAGGCTTCTTGCGGCACTTCTACGCGACCCACTTGCCGCATGCGTTTCTTTCCTGCTTTTTGTTTTTCTAAGAGTTTTCTTTTTCGTGTAATATCGCCCCCATAACATTTTGCGGTAACATCCTTGCGCAGTGCTTTGATGGTTTCACGAGCGATTATTTTCGCGCCGATGGCTGCCTGAATCGGAATCTCGAATTGTTGTCTTGGAATCAATTCCCGCAATTTAATGCAGATTCTCTTCCCTAAATCGAACGCATTGCTACGATGCACCAAGGCCGATAGCGCATCGACTTGTTCGCCGTTGAGCAATAAGTCCATTTTTACCAAATCCGATTCTTTGTATCCGATGGGATGGTAATCGAAAGATGCGTAACCTTTGGAAACGGTTTTAAGGCGGTCATAAAAATCAAATACAATTTCCGCAAGCGGCATTTCAAAGGTAATTTCTACACGGTCTTGGGTAAGGTAAACCTGATTCGTTAATTCTCCCCGTTTTTCAATGCACAAGGTCATGATGGAACCCACAAATTCAGATTTGGTAATGACTTGGGCTTTAATGTAGGGCTCTTCAATGCGATCGACTCCGGAAGGGTCAGGCAATTCTGAAGGATTGTTCACAATGATTGCGGTTTCGATATCCCGCTTCATGAAGGTGTGGTACGATACGTTGGGGACCGTGGTGATCACGGTCATGTTGAATTCGCGCTCCAGCCTTTCTTGAATAATCTCCATGTGAAGCATACCCAAGAATCCACAACGAAAACCGAAGCCAAGCGCCGCCGAGGATTCCGGTTCAAAAACCAAGGAAGAATCGTTGAGTTTTAGTTTTTCCATGGAAAACCGAAGTTCTTCGTAATCTTCGTTATCCACGGGATATATTCCGGCGAATACCATCGGTTTAACGTCTTCGAATCCTTTTATCGCTGCTTCGCAGGGACGATCGGTTGCGGTAATCGTATCGCCTACTTTTACCTCATTCGCCGCTTTGATTCCTGAAATAATGTAGCCTACATCCCCGGCCCGCACTTCTTTTTTGGGAAGCAAGTCCATTTTTAAAATGCCAACTTCGTCAGCGTTATAATCTTTGCCTGTATTGAAGAACCGTACTTTTTGGCCTTTTTTAATCACACCATTTCTCACCCGATAATAAGCGATAATTCCGCGAAAGGAATTAAATACGGAATCAAAAATCATGGCTTGCAAGGGGGCCTCTTCATCTCCTTTTGGAGCGGGAATGCGGTGGATGACCGCCGCTAGAATTTGATCCACACCAAGACCCGTTTTTCCTGAAGCGGGGATAATTTCTTCGGGTTTGCATCCAATCAAATCAATGATTTGGTCGGAGACTTCTTCCGGCATAGCACTGGGTAAATCCATTTTGTTCAAAATGGGAATTATCTCCAAGTCGTGCTCCAAGGCCAAGTATAAATTCGAAATCGTTTGGGCCTCAATTCCTTGCGACGCATCAACAATGAGCAAGGCTCCTTCGCATGCAGCAATCGACCGTGAAACTTCATAGGAAAAATCTACATGTCCGGGGGTATCAATTAGATTGAGCACATAATCTTGACCTTCAAAATGATAATTCATTTGGATAGCATGGCTCTTAATGGTAATTCCCCTTTCGCGCTCCAAATCCATATCATCTAAGGCTTGGTCTTGCATTTCGCGCTCCGAAATGGTATTGGTGGCTTGGAGTAAGCGATCCGCCAAGGTGCTTTTACCATGATCGATGTGCGCGATTATACAAAAGTTCCTGATATTCTTCATGGAATGGCGAAGTTACAATAAGTCTTGGTATAGTGGCAACAGCGAAGCTTATTTAATGACATTTACATGCCCCGTCATCTGTGCTTCTTGAGAACGGTTTTTACGATATTTAAGTACCCAAGTATACACCCCATCAGGAACTTTCATTCCTTTATAGGTGCCGTCCCACGCGAAATTCAGTTGGTCTGAAAAAAAGAGGCGCTCTCCCCAACGATCGAAAATTTCCATATTGATCCATTCCACCCCAATAAAGCTGCCGGAGAAATACTCATTGAATCGATTTTCATCTGGAATGAATGTATTCGGAATATAAATATAAAACTCTTCTTCAATGAAAATCGGTTTGGTCACACTATCAATGCACCCGTTGATGTCCACAGCAATCAAGGTAATCCAGTATTCCCCGTTTGGACTGAAGGTATGGGTGGGATGAATGTCGTATGAACTTCCTCCATCGCCAAAGTGCCATGTGTAGCCATAGCCGTTCAGGGTTGTATTATGGAATGAAACCGGAAGGTTTTCGGTGGGGTTATTGGTTAAAATGGTAAAATCTGCCGTAGGTTTAACAATTTGCACTTGAGACCAGCCGCTCACCGTAAAGGTTTGGCATTCGTCGGAAACAATTACTTGATAACTGTTGGTGTTTCCAGGATGTACCCAAATTCCGGGGGTTGTAGCACCGTTGGATGGCCATGAATAGTAATAATTTCCATAGCCCCCTGATACAGTGACACTAACGAATGCGCTGTCTCCTTCACAAATATGCTGTGTTGGCGTCATTTGAAGGGTGAGTGGTGCGCTCGTAATAACATAATTGACTGTATCGCTCAAAGTATTTCCACACCCGTCCGTTACGGTAACGATATAATGGCTTGTGGAACTTGGGCTTACCGTCAAGGAATCCGTGGTGGAAAGTAAGGTCCCGTTTTTGCGCCATTGAAAGGTATAGTTTCCGTTCCCGCCCGAAACTTGCGCATGGAAAGTGTGCGGGACAAATGGACAAATTTCGGTAACATCATTCGAGACTGCCAAGGCTAATGGAGCAAAAACAGGAACGGTGATCCAACAGGAATCCGTTTGCGTTTGTCCCGTACATTGATCGGTGACGGACACAAAAACCTGCTGCGTTGTTTGCCCGGTTAAGGATATGGAAGACGTGGTGGCCCCGGTGCTCCAAAGGTACGTATAGGGACTAATGCCCCCAATTACTTGCGGGCTAATGGTAAGCGGCAAATTGGGACATAGCAATGAGGTGTCGTTGAGAAGAACCGTTAACGGAGGAACATCCTGGATATAAAGGGTTAAGGGTATCGGAGTAATATTACCGCAGGGATCGGAAACATTAAAGTCAATTATAATAGATTCCAGTCCTTCCGAAAACGCGTCGGACAAGGCATTAATTTGAAAAGTATAAACGGACTGGCCTGGTGCAAAGGTGATGCTGTTGGGTACGCCCGTGTAATCAAGACCGGAGGTCGCCGATCCGGATACCACCACGGGGATTGTTAGGGAATTGTTGAGGTTATTTTGGCGGGTTAAAGTAACCGAAGCCGTAACGCATCCTTCTGCCATCCAATCCGGGTTTTGAAACACTTGCTGCGAAAGCGTATGGGTAACAACTACAGGAGTACTACTGCTTAAACTGTTGGCCTCCAAAAAGATTCCAGAATCCCAAGCACCATCTCCAACATCGGCAATGGATAAAATTAAATGATAGGTTTGGCCACATTGAACCGGCGAAATGGCCTCAAGCACATCGGTAAAGCCATCGTATTGAATGTAATTTGGAGAACTATTGTAAGGCGCTGAATTTCCGTCGCCATTGAAATTGTAATACGCTTGATGGGTAATCGCATTTACGTTGTTAATGGATACCACCCCGCCACCATTGGGCAGTTGAGCAATATTTTGCAAGCCAGCTATTCCGGGACCCGAAATAAAAAAGCCAAAGACATCGTTGTAAGTGGAATTGTTGGGCGGCGCAAACTCCGGATATTCTTCCGAACCAAAAACGTATTTAAAACGAACCGTATCCGCATATGGAATAAAATCAAATTCCAAGGTGGCTGCATTGAACGTGGTTGTTCCTCCAATAATTCCCGATAATATTCCCGATCCAGGCATACCGTTGTCTGTGCCTGATGAAGGCGAATTGTTTGGGCCTTGAGGCCCAGAGCCGTTGGGGAGAACGGTTCCTGTCGTCATGACAATTCCTTGGTTGATGCCCAGGTTGGTGCCCGTCGCCGTGAACGAGCCAATGGCGGTAGGGCTTCCGTTGTATAAGATGTTACTGACGGTGACTCCTGGACCAATCAATACATTTTGGACTAAACCTTGTGGACTTTGCCCGGTTCCTGTGATAAGTTGCGCTGAAGCTTTCCATGCGACAACCAACACAAAAGTCCAAGAAAAGGAGCAACGTTTTGTCATAACCACTGTAAGACGTTACAATAACGAAAATCGTTGTTGAAAGTTAACGAGATTTTACAAATATACCACTTACGCTAGGCCTTGCAAAGAACAAAGTCGATAATAGTGACCTTTTAATGCAAGCAGTTGGAAGTGAGAACCCGTTTCCACAATTCGCCCTTTATGAAGAACATGAATAATATCCGCGTTCATTACCGTGCTTAATCGATGCGCGACTACCAAACTTGTTTTTCCTTCCATGAGCGTTTCCAGGGCATTTTGAACGAGGCGTTCCGACTCTGTGTCCAGTGCTGACGTGGCTTCATCTAGCAATAAAATTTGTGGATCTTTGTAGATCGCCCTGGCAATACTGATGCGTTGCTTTTGTCCTCCGGAGAGTTTGTTTCCACGATCGCCAATGTTGTAATCAAAGCCCCCTTCGAGCTGAAGAATAAACGATAATGCATTAGCACTTTTTGCGGCACTTTCCGCGCGCATGAAATCGGGATTCGGGTCTCCAAAGGCAATGTTTTCAAGAACCGTTCCATGAAAAAGCAGGGAGTCTTGGGCTACAATACCAATGAGGGATCGAAGGCTATCAATGGATATATCCTTTAGGTTTTTACCATCGATGGAAATGCTCCCCGAACGGGTGTCATAAAACCGGGGAATTAAGTCGAGCAAGGTCGATTTTCCACTCCCGGATTCCCCCACAATTGCTACCGTTTGCCCCTTTGCTACGGTAAAATTGATTTTACTGAGCACAGGCTCTGTTTGGTAAGCGAAATCCACTTCTTGAAATTGGATTGAATGGTCAAACGAGGAAATCGTTTGTGCATTCGGAGCATCCGTAATTTGTTCGTCTTGGTTAAGTACTTCGTGGATTCGATCTAAGGAAACTCTTGATTTAGCCATGTTGGCCAGCGCGTTAGAAACCGATTGAATAGGACGAAGTAACTGAGAAAAAACCACAATAAAGGTCAGAAATAATTCTCCGCTCAGCCCTGACGAACTTTTGTTTAATATCAAGACCCCACCAAACCAAACTAATAATACCATAATTAAGGCACCAAGCGTTTCATTAATCAACGGCGACAAGTCTTTTTTACGAAAGGTTTTGGTAATTAATTTTTGATGCGTTGCATTAATAGATTGGAAACGTCCATTAATGAATTGGATAGCCCTAAACGCTTTGATTATCCGTATTCCATGCAAGGATTCGTCCATGGAAGAAAATAGCAAACCGGTTTGTTCTTGCCCTTGTTTTGCCGTTCGTTTTAAGCTTTTATTGATTCGTGAAATGACAAAGGCAGAAACAGGTAGAAGAAACAAAGAAAACAAGGTCAATTCAGGACTAATAAAAATGAGGGTGAGTAAGTTGATAAGTATGGCAATTGGCTCACGAAAAATCAGCTCCAAAAGACTTACAACAGCAATTTCAATTTCTCCAACATCGCTGTTCATTCGCGAAAGCAAATCACCCCTTCGTTCGCTAGAATGAAAGGACAAGGGCAAAATCAAGATCTTTTGAAACAAGGCATTGCGTAAATCCCGAACCACAACCATGCGCAGTTTCGATTGATGCCATACTGCTCCGTACCGGAATAGGTTTTTAAGAAAAAAAGCCACAAAAACGGAAACACAAACCAATAGCAGCGCTGCTTTTGGATCTTTTTGAACAAGATTGGTCATGGTGTAATTGTAGGAATCCTTGATGTAGTTTCCTAAATCGAATATTCCCGTGGTTAACTGGGGTTGTCTTGTAACCGTATTCGCGGAGGAATCCCGAAAAATAAGCTGTAAAACCGGGATAAAAAGCACCAACGAAAGTAAGTTAAACACTACGAAGAGTAGATTGTAAAATACGACGGCAAATGCCGTTTTTCGATGCGCAAAGGATAAGCGGTATATTTCCTTGATGTCTTTCAAAGCTTGTACAAAGATACATTATGAATTGCTTGCTAAGCAATTGGAGTTAAGATTCGTATCTTTGGAGGCATGGGTTCCATAAGACAACAAAAAATTGAAGCGGCGATTCGTCAAGAACTTTCCATGATTCTTCTTACCAAAGGAGCTGAAATTTCTTTGGGAGCGATGGTGTCCATTAGTGTGGTGCGCATCACTTCCGATTTGTCCTTGGCGCGGTGCTATTTGAGTATTTTCTCCAGTGCGGAACCCTTGAAAGTATTAGAATCGATCAATAGCCATGCGGGAATAATTCGCAGAGATGTAGGACAACGATTAAAAAATATGCGAAAAATTCCGGAGTTGCGCTTTTTCATTGATGACTCCCTGGATTATGCTGATAAAATCAATACGCTGTTAGAAAAGTGAAATTTAAGCAGTTATTTTTCATTGCTTTTCGTTGGTTAGTGGCCCGTCGAAAGATGACCGCAGTAAGTGTGATTTCTTGGATTGCTGTACTTGGAATGGTAGTGTCTTCTTCCGCAATTGTAATATTGCTTTCAGCCTTTAATGGAATAGAAAAAATGATTGAGGAACTGTATTCTTCCTTTGATCAAGAGGTGGTTGTTAGGTCTTCCACAGGACGTAAAATGGATAGTAAAAAAGCGGAGATTTATCAGATTTTCGGAAAAAAATTGAGCGGTGTAAAAAACACTAGCCTTTTCATTCAAGAACGTGTAATTCTTCGCAACAAAAAGAAATGGAGTAATGCAGAAATGTGGGCGGTTGAACCGAGCTTTATTTCCATGGCTGAAATTCACTCAAACCAGCACCTAATTAACGGTGTGATAGACTCGCCAAAGGCAACATTTATCGGTGTTGGGCTTGCAAATCGTTTAATGATGCAATCCATGAATGAAGCGCGGCAACCCCTGATGCTTTACTATCCAAAGCACGATAAAAAAATACGATTTAATCAAACGCCTTTTTATCAACGATCCCTTATGGTGAGTGGCGCATTCGATTTTAATCGAGAGGTAAATGATAATGTTTTGCTCATGCCGTTAAGTTCCGTAGCATCCTATAATAACAACCAAGTTTCGGGGGTGTTGTTCTCCACCTCGAGATCACAACGAAACACCATAAAAGAGAGACTTTTAGAACGTTTTCCCGGAGAAATACAGGTGCTTACGAATTTAGAAAAGAATGCCCTGATCTTTAAAACAAGTCGCTCCGAAAAACTCATCGTGTTGATTATTTTACTTTTTGTCTTCGTGTTGTCACTCTTCAATCTATCCGCGTCGATTACCATGACGTTTATTGAGAAAAAGTCAGGAACTAGTACCCTTTTCAGTCTTGGATTGAGTAAAGTAAATTTAAGAAATGTGTATTTTTTACTAGGATCAATCATCGTCCTAATAGGGGTTTTGTGCGGTGTTCTTTTCGGGGTCCTTTTGGTTGAGTTGCATCAACGCTTTGGGCTCATTCATTTGCCAGGCTCCGCTGTGTTTTTCCCCTCGGGATTTTCTTGGATTCAAACATTGGAAGTATTTGTACTGCTTATTCTTTTGGGAATATCGGTTGCTTTTGTTACGGCTACGGCACTTATTAAGCCTTATGGAAAAGAAACGGGTGATTTGATGTTGGCCTGAGTTTTTTAGTATCTTTGCGCAAAATTTTATAAATCAAATGCTATATGACAAAAGGTAGAATTTCGCAAGTAATTGGACCCGTGGTAGACGTTGCTTTCGATAACGGTGTTTCATTGCCCAACATTTATGATGCCTTAGAAGCTAAAAAACCCGATGGTACACGGGTAGTTTTGGAAGTTCAAGCCCATGTTGGAGAGAACGCAGTTCGGGCAATCTCCATGGATTCCACCGATGGATTTACCCGTGGATTGGAAGTGGTTTCCAGATTTGACCACAGCCGCTGAAATTTTATTTACAGGAATAAAGGTAATTGATCTTATTGAGCCGTATGCGAAAGGAGGTAAAATTGGATTGTTTGGAGGTGCAGGGGTTGGAAAAACTGTGCTTATCCAAGAATTGATCAACAACATTGCAAAAGGACATGGCGGATTGTCGGTTTTTGCCGGTGTAGGGGAGCGCACCCGTGAAGGGAATGATTTACTGCGCGAAATGTTAGAAGCAGGAATTATTAAATATGGTGAGGAATTTATGCACTCCATGGAAAGTGGTGGTTGGGATTTAACAAAAGTAAATCTTGAAGAAATGAAAGATTCCAAGGCTACGTTTGTGTTCGGCCAGATGAACGAACCTCCGGGAGCCCGTGCGCGCGTTGCCCTCTCCGGACTAACCATCGCAGAATACTATCGTGATGGCGAGGGAGGTGAACAAGGAAAAGACATTTTGTTTTTCGTAGATAATATTTTTCGTTTTACCCAAGCCGGGTCTGAAGTATCTGCGCTTTTAGGCAGGATGCCTTCAGCCGTGGGGTACCAACCAACATTAGCCACTGAGATGGGGGCAATGCAAGAAAGAATTACGTCAACTAAAAACGGTTCCATTACCTCTGTGCAAGCGGTTTATGTTCCTGCCGATGACTTAACCGATCCTGC
>RFQF01000063.1 GCA_009925805.1 Flavobacteriia bacterium
GAAATTGGATCATGAAATTGCCGTTTTTCCGAATCCTGCGCATCAAGAAGCCACGGTTGAAATTTCGGGGTTTGTTGGAAACAAAGCCGATTTACAGGTCTTCGATTTGATGGGACGCCAATGGTTGGATACCCCCATGGAGGCCAATGAATCCTTCGCAAGCGCTACGATTAACCTGCTTGACCTTCCAAATGGAACCTATGTAGTGAAGATAATTACCCAACAACAAACGTATTCGAAAAAAATAATCAAACAATAACCAGAATTTCGCATCATGATGTCCTGTAAAGTGGAATTTTGTACTAAACTTACTAAACCTTAGTCATGAGCAAGTTGTATTTCTTCTTGGTGTTGTGTTTTGTCTCCTTGAGCAGTGTTGCACAACTGAATGTAGACTCCCTTTCCCACATCAATTACCAGCAGCTGCACGGCGCCGACCTCAACGATGTTTGGGGTTATGAAGACGAGCAAGGCAACGAGTACGCCATTGTGGGAACCAGCAAAGGCACTTCCATTGTAGATATTTCCAACCCTTCTTCGCCTGTGGAAGTGTTCTGGTATCCCGGCACCGAATCTATTTGGAGGGACCCTTGTGTTTATGGCGATTATGCTTATGTCACGACTGAAGCACATGACGGATTGCTCATCATTGATTTGACGCCTCTTCCGCAGTCCACCAATTTACCTGTGGTAACTTACAACGGTCCTGCAGGACAAACCTGGTCCTCGGCGCACACCTGCTTTTGCGATAGCCAAGGTTTTGCCTATATTTTTGGGGCGAATCGCGGAAATGGCGGCGTGATTATTCTAAACCTAAACGCCGACCCCATGCAGCCGATCGAAGTAGGTGCCTTTGATAATTGGTATTGCCACGACGGGTATGTGCGCAACGCAATACACACGTGCGAGGAGATTATTTGGTCACCAGCTATTATTCCGATGGCATCGTGATTCACGACTGTACCAATCCCCAAAATTTGGTGAAAGTAGGAGGGTACGACACCTACAACGGACAAACCACAGGCTTTGATGGATGTTGGGGCGTTTACCCATTTTTCTCGAGCGGTACTATCATTGCCTCCGATATAACCGGAGGTTTGTTCATACTTGGACCGCATTATCAAAAAGGAAGTTATTTGAAAGGAACCGTAACCGAAGTGGGAAGTAACGCCCCACTCACCGGCGTGCAAGTAACGTTATACAACAACCCGCAACCGGATTTGACCAACAACTTAGGGAACTATGTTACCGGTATTTACCATACAGGGCAAGCTACCGTGGTGTTCAGCAAAGTTGGATATGGTCCTGTGAGCACCACCGTAAATTTGGTGCAAGGTCAAGAAGTGGTGTTGGATGTTCAAATGACACCGTTACCGCCGTTTAACCTCCAAGTAAATGTGACCGATGCTTCCAACGGAACACCGATCTATGACGCGAAAATCAAACTGGTGCATCCGCTCATTCATCATGATGGAGCGACGAACGCCCTTGGGGAAGAACAATTTACTTTGTATTACCAAGCGGCATATTCCATATTTGTGGGTAAATGGGGGTGCCAACCCTATTGCGCTTCGCTGGTGATTGATTCCACTACAGGGGTTATTCAGGTAGCGTTGCAGCCCGGTTACGGCGATGATTTTGAACTGGACCTTGGTTGGACCGTGAACAGCACCGCCCATACAGGAATGTGGGAGCGAGGGGTACCTCATGGTACTTCCAGCGGCAGTACAGTGCAGGGCGATGTTCCTTGGGATTGTGGCACTTCGTGCTATGTAACCGGTAACAATGCCAACCTTCATCCTGATTTCGACGATGTAGATCAAGGGAATACGGTTTTGGTTTCTCCGCCCATGGACTTAACGGGATTGACCAACCCGCATGTAAATTATGCGAGAGGATATTACAATTACTATGGGCCCCACTTAGTGGATGATACCTTGAAAATCTTTGTCAGCAACGGAACACAAACCGTGCTTATCGACCAGGTGGTGCCACCTCAGGGGGATTCCATGCAGTGGGAATACAAGAGCATCGGACTGAATGGACTATTACCCATTACCTCTACCATGCAGATTTCTGTTTTTATATCGGATTATGATCCAAACGTTAATATTACCGAGGCCGCGTGGGATGAATTTTATGTGACCAATTACAGTGTCAGCGGGTTGGAGGAAGTGCAACAAACGCTTCACGTTTATCCTAATCCTGCGAATCATCACGTGACCCTTTCAGGAGCTTTGGTCAACGAACCGTATTCGGTATATAATAGCATGGGTAGTATGGTCCAAACAGGAACCTGCGCCGATTCCACATTAACCATCGATCTATCGAGTTTACCCTCGGGCCTATACTTGATGAGCCAAGGAAATAGGGTAACCCGATTTGTAAAAAATTAAGTAAATGCTCGATCAACGTCCCAACCTTTCCTTAGTAATTCCTTTATTGAACGAGGAAGAATCGTTAAAGGAATTGCATCAATGGATTCTTAGCGTGGTGAAGGCCCATGCCTTATCCTATGAGGTAATTTTTGTGGACGATGGCAGTACCGATAAAAGCTGGGAGATTATTACGGAACTCGCAACTTCTGATCCGAACGTTAAGGGCATAAAATTTCAGCGCAATTACGGGAAGTCTGCAGCACTTCAAACGGCTTTTCAAGAGGTGCAAGGAGAAGTAGTAATTACGATGGATGCCGATTTACAAGATTCTCCCGAGGAAATTCCAGAGTTGTACCGAATGATTACCCAAGACGGATATGATTTAGTTTCAGGGTGGAAGAAGAAACGCCACGACCCGCTTTCGAAAACGCTCCCAACGAAGCTTTACAATTGGGCAGCACGACGAATCACCGGGATTTATTTGCACGATTTTAACTGCGGTCTTAAGGCGTATCGTCGGGCGGTGGTCAAGAGCATAGAGGTGTATGGCGATATGCATCGTTACATGCCTGCGCTAGCCAAATATGCTGGATTTAAAAAAATAGGCGAAAAAGTGGTGCAACATCAAGCGCGAAAATACGGGTATTCCAAATTCGGGTTAAACCGTTTTCTCAACGGTCCTTTGGATTTAATCACCGTGGCCTTCATGGGAAAATTCGGGAAAAAACCGATGCACTTTTTTGGGGCTTTGGGGACGCTGATGTTTTTTGTGGGCTTTGGTTTCTCGCTTTTCCTGGGCATCGACAAGCTGTTTATTCATACGCATGGGGTAAAGTTGTCGGATCGCACCGAGTTTTATTTGGCGCTTGTTTCAATGCTCATGGGCTTGCAGTTTTTTTTAACGGGTTTTGTCGCCGAATTAATTAGCCGTAGCTCATCGTCCCGTAACAGTTATTTGGTGGAAGATAAAAAGGGATGGGGGTAAGCGATTGGGGCGTGGACCCTACTTGGACTTTGTTTTTGGACCGCGATGGGGTAATTAACCAACGGATTTTTGGTGGTTATGTCTTGGATTGGGAATCTTTTCATTTTTTGCCTGGGGTATTAACGGGATTAGCTTTGGCAGCATCTCGTGTGGGCCGTATCGTGGTGGTCACCAATCAGCAATGCGTTGCCTTGGGGAAAATAAGTGAGCAGGGATTGCAAGCAATACACGAAAACATGGTTCAAGAAATGCAACAGGCTGGCGGACGCATTGATGCCGTTTTTGCGGCCATAGAATTAAAAACGGACCCGCAATCACGAAGAAAACCTAAGACCAATATGGCTCTTGAAGCTCAGCAAAGATTTCCGGAAATCGATTTTAAAAAGAGCATCATGGTGGGAGATACCGATACAGATATTCAATTTGGCCAGGCGCTGGAAATGAAAACGGTCCTCATCGAAAGCGAAGAACAAGTAACCGTAATCCCGGATGTTCGTTGTAAGGCCCTGAGTGATTTTTTATACCAACTATGAAATTTGTTGCCTTATTATTTTTAATATCATGCCTCGCCATGGTTGGATTCGGCCAAAACAAAACGGATGCAACCGGCAAAAAACAAGGTCCTTGGGTAAAATATTATGAAGACGGAAAAACGCCGTTATATACTGGGACGTTTCAAAATGATGTCCCCGTTGGGGAATTTCGGTATTATTATCCCACCGGGAAGGTGAAATCCATTGTACGCCACGAGACTTTGTCGAGGGCTTATGCGTGGTTTTATTTCGAAAATGAGCAGGTCATGAGTGAAGGTCAGTACCTCCACCAAAAAAAAGATTCTATTTGGAAATCGTTTAATGCGCAAGGAATGCTGGTGAGTATCGAAACCTTTAAAAACAACCGTTTAAACGGGGTTAAAGAACTGTATTATCTGCAAAACCAATTGGAAACAGGTGAGATGAAGGTAGCCCAACGAGAAACCTACGTCGATAGCGTACTTCATGGGGCCTATTCCGCCTATTTTTCCTCAGGAATTAAAAAAGAAAGCGGGCGCTACGAAAACGGTCTTAAAGTAGGGATTTGGGAAACCTTTCACACGAAAGGTGCTGTAGCTACACGCATTAAATTTAGAAAAGGAAAGGCTTATGGTTACGCCATAGCCTTTGACGAGGAGGGAAATGAGTTGTACCGTTCCTATTACCTCGAAGGTAAATTGCTCCAAGGTGAAGAACTCAAAAAGTATTTCGCGCAATGCGAAAAAAATGGGATATCTCCCGAAGAATAAGTATTTTTAGACCATGACTTGGAAAACGTGTGCTTTTTTTTTAGTGCTCGCAGGTTTCGTTGGATCTTGTAAAAAAGACCCGCCCTCGGGAGGCGTAAGTTCCTTTCATTATAATTATTATCCCTACAAGCAAGGTTCCTATTGGATTTATCAAGCGATAGAAATTAACCACGATGTCAACGCCTTGGTCCCTCATGATACCCTAGTATACGATTTGAAAACCGAAATCGGCGATACCTTGTATGACAACGAAGGACGCATGGTGTATCGTTTTAATCGCTACAAAAGAAATGGCCAGTTTAACCCATGGGTTCAGACCGATGTTTGGACCACTGTGGTGGATGAAAATCGCGCAGAAATTGTGGAAGAAAATATCCGAAGGGTAGCCTTGAAATTCCCGGTAAATTCTGCCATTTCATGGGATCCAAACCAATTTAATTTTTTGCCCGCTCAAAGTGCTTTTTACGAACAACTTCACAAACCCTATTCGACTGGATATGTGGTCTCCGACAGCGCCGTCCATGTGATTTCTATAAAAGAGCTTACCTTAGTTTCTTACCAAAATCAATTCGAAGTTTACGGCAAGAACATTGGCCTTATGAAGAAATATTTTAAAGATATTCAAATTGCCAACTTTGATACCTTGAACATCAAACACGGGAAAGAACTCTACCTAACCCTTTTGGAGTACGGCCAATAATGCTACCTTTGACTTATGGAGTTTAACAAAGTTCGAAGGGATTGTGTGCATTTTAGAGGACATATTCCATGTAAACCTAATAAGGATTTTGGAAGTATTTGCTCAGATTGCACCCATTACCGGGCCATCGAAAAACGTATTTTAATCATTAAGCTCGGTGCCTTGGGTGATGTAATTCGAACTACACCCCTGATAGCCCTTTTTCGAAAAAAATATCCCAATTGCCATATCACATGGTTAACCCAAAGTCCTGCTATTTTACCTAAAAACGCACTTGATACGATCTATGGTCTTTCCGAAACGTCGCTGTTCATTCTACAAAATAGCAGCTTCGATATCGCGATTAACCTGGATAAAGATCCGGAAGCCTGTATGTTAATTTCGAAAATAGAAGCCGTTCGGAAATTCGGATTTACCTGGGAAAATAATGCAGTCGCTCCATGCACAGACGCCGCCGAGCATAAACTGATCACCGGATTTTTTGATGCCTATTCCAAGGCGAACACCCAGAGTTATTTGGAAGAAATTTTTGAGATTTGTCACGAAACGTTCAAGCATGAACCATACCTCATTGAACTGAACGAAGAAAAAGCGGTGGAATGGCGAAAAACCTTGCAGGAAAAAGCCCAAGGAAAACCCATTGTTGCCCTAAATACCGGTTGTGGTCCTCGGTGGAATACACGGCTGTGGCAAGCACATCATTGGGTGGAATTAGCCAAGTCTTTGGAAAACCAAGGCTATTTTCCAATGTTCCTCGGAGGGGAATTAGAACACGAAAAAAATCAAGAAATGGCGCTCGTGAACGGTACCTTTTACCCCGGACATTTCGATTTGGAAACCTTTATAAGTTTGGTATCGGCTTGTGACATCGTCGTTACCCAAGTGACCATGATGATGCACATCGCCACGGCGCTTCAGAAAAAAATGGTTTTGATGAATACGATTTTTAACCCGAAGGAATTTGAATTATACGGCCGCGGTGTAATCGTTGGTCCACCCGAACCTTGTACCTGCTACTATGGCAATACCTGCTTGAAGGGGTTACCGTGTATGGAACATATCTCGGCGAGTACCGTGAGCAACGCTGTGTTAAGTTTGTAAGCGTATGAAAGTGGTTTACCTATCGACCTTCTATCCCTACCGCGGCGGCATTGCCCAATTCAATGCGCTACTGTTTCGGGCCATGGAAAAACACCACGAAATGCATGCGGTTACCTTCAAGCGCCAATATCCAAACATGCTCTTCCCCGGGAAAACGCAATACGTTACGCAGGACGATATAGCCGACACTGTTCCCGCTGTACGAAAACTGGATTCCGTGAACCCTTTATCCTATTGGACAACCGCTAAATACCTCAGGAAACAAGCGCCTGATTTGGTGCTCACAAAATACTGGATGACCTTCTTTGGTCCTAGCCTCGGGTTTGTTTTAGGTCGTCAGTCGCGGTTTACTAAGCGAATTGCGGTATTGGACAATGTCATTCCCCATGAAAAACGCTTTTTTGATAACGCATTTAATCGGTATTTTCTTCGGCGCAACGACGGTTTTATCGCCATGACAGAAAAGGTCAAAGAAGATCTATTATCCTACGTTCCCCATGCGAAATGTGTGGTAATCCCACATCCGGTGTACAATCAATTCGGCACAAAAGTGACTCGCGAAGAAGCACTGAATCAATTGAATTTAGGGTATTTGAAGGACCGTAAAATCCTGCTGTTTTTTGGGATTATTCGCGACTACAAAGGACTCGATCTCTTATTAGATGTAATGGCCGCTTTACCGAAAGAATATCATTTAATTCTTGCAGGGGAATCTTACGGTTCGTTTGATGGTTATGCACAACAAATCGAGGAGCTTAGTATTGGGGACCGTTGCCATGTATTCCAACGGTATATCTCGGACGGCGAAGTGCCTTGGTTTTTTTCGGCAGCGGACGTCTGCATGCTTACCTACAAATCGGCCACACAAAGCGGAATAACGGGCATTGCGCAGCACTTTGAACTCCCGATGATTGCTACCCATGTAGGAGGTTTAGCGGAAACTATTCAACACGGTAAAACAGGATTAATTTGTAGGGATCGCAGCCCAAAATCGATAGCAGATTCGGTAATTACCTACTTTGAAGAAGGCATGAGGACCTCCATGAGCATGGAACTTGCCCGAGAAAATAAAAATAATACTTGGGAAGGGTTTGCCGATAAATTACTTGCTTTTGTTAAGGAACTGGAAGTTCCCGAGTTGCCCTGAGGTAAAAAGTTGATTTTCACGTTCGGAAATTCTATATTTGCACCCTTTAATCAAAGATAATAAGGAGATTTCATGAAAAATAAAGGGTTTTTCTGGTTTTTAACCATAGTTCTTACCGCAGTTTGTCTATACCAGTTATCCTTCACGTGGGTGAGTTCCAAAGAGGAAGCAAAAGCCGAAAAAGAAGCTACGATGCGTGTAAAGCAATTGCGCGAGGAGGCATTTCAACAAACAGACTCCTTGAAAGGGATAGGTTTTTTACCTAACAATACCCGGGTGGATTTCAATACCCCTGAGGCGGAAGATTTGGCCAAGGCTGCGTTTATTAATGAAATTTTAAAGGAACGGGGGAACAAATCCGTTTATCCAATTTTTGGTTCGACGTTTACCGAAGTGAAAAAACGATCCTTAGCCTTTGGTTTGGACTTAGTTGGAGGGATGTCGGTTACGATGGAGATTTCTACTGGCGACTTATTGTTGAGCCATGCGCAAGCACCAAATTCATTGTCTTTTCGAAAAATCTTCAATGAAACCAGTCGCAGATACGATCGTGGGGAAGGAGATTTCTTGGACCTTTTCCGTTCGGTGGCTGCCGCCAATAAAACGAAGTTGAATTTACTGTTGAAAGGGGATGGCATTGGTGTAAATTCAAGCGATGCGGAAATTGAAAAGTATTTCCGAGACATGTTAAGTTCTTCCATGAACGGTGTGGAACAAATTATGTATCGTCGGATTAATCAATTCGGAGTAGCGCAACCGAACATTCAAAAAGATCTATCGAGTAACCGTTTGTACATAGAGCTTCCAGGGGTTCAGGATGAAAATACCGTGGCACAAAAGTTAAAATCTACCGCCAACCTGGAATTTTTTGAAACCTTTGCTCCTTCCGAAATAAGTCCTGAACTCAATGCTATCGATTTGGCGAGCAAAACGCCGGAGCAAATTGCGGGGGACAGTACCGTGAAATCAGGTTTGGATTCCATGGATAATCCGGGTTTTGGTAAGTTGGTGCAGCCGGTTGGAGAATACGCCATTGGCTTTGTGTTATCAAAAGATAAAGCATTGGTGGACAAAATACTTCGTCGCGGGGATGTGCAACAAGTGCTTTCTAGTCGGAGCATTCGCATGATGTGGGGTGCCGAACCCGATGAATTGGATGGAAAAAAGAAACAATCCGGTTACATGCTTTATGCGTGTAAAATTCCGTTCGATGGAAAGGCTCGGGTTAATGGTAAGCACATTTCAAGCGCATCAACAGGTTATGATAAAGGGAAAATTACGGTGGACTTATCTATGACCGCGGATGGGACAAGTCAATGGGGGCAAATGACCACCGAAAACAAAGACCGCATCGTGGCTATTACTATGGATAACGTGGTGTATTCCGCTCCTACGGTAATCAACCCTATCACCAACGGGAATACGCAGATTTCGGGAACTTTTACCTTTGAAGAGGCAGAAGCCCTTGCGGGATTACTCAACGGTGGAGCTCTTCCCGCGCCATGTTTGATTAAAGAACAGAACCGCGTTGGACCAAGCATCGGAGTGGAAAATTCAAACGCGGGGCTAATTTCCTTTGGTTTCGCCTTTTTGGCAGTCTTGATTTATATGTTCTTTTATTACGGAAAATCCGGGTTGGCCGCCAACATTGCTTTGTTCGCCAACGTGATTTTCATTATGGGGTGTTTAGCCTCCTTCGGGGCTGTATTGACCTTGGCGGGGATTGCAGGTATCATCCTAACGATTGGTACAGCGGTGGATGCCAATATCTTGATTTTTGAACGGATTCGTGAAGAACAACGTACCGGAAAAGAGGTGAATAAGGCTGTCGAAATAGGGTTTCAAAAGGCCTTGCCTTCCATCATCGATGCAAACGTTACCCACCTGTTAGTAGCCCTGATTTTGAAGTATTTTGGAACGGGGGAAATTGAATCCTTTGCAACTACCTTAATCGTGGGGATTTTTACCTCGGTATTCTCGGCCATTTTCATCTCACGCTTGGTGATCAGTTATTGGATGGAGAAAAACAAAGGAGTGAGTTTTGATACAAAATATTCTAAAGGACTATTCCAGAATTTCCATTTCAACTGGATTGGCGCGCGCAAATATTTTTACATCTTCTCCATTTCAGTAACCGTGTTAGGAGTAATTAGCTTGTTTTCACGCGGTTTGAAAGAAAGTGTTGAATTTACAGGAGGACGCACTTTTTCCTTGAAATTTGAGAAAAAAGCCGATATTGAAAAAATTCGAAAAGCGCTTGAGTCCACGTTCATTGAAAATAAAGAAGTAGCTTCCATTGAATTGAAAACGGTATCGAACGACTTCAACGTAGAGGTAACTACGAACTACAAATTGCGCGACGATGGTGCCACGGAAGAGGTAAAAACAAAACTGTTGTCCTCGCTTAAATCGTTAGAACCTACCATGGGTAAAGCACGAATTTTAGGTCAGCGGACGGTGAGTGCCTCCGTTTCGAGCGAACTTTGGAATGCTTCGTTCATTTCCATGTCCGTGGCTTTGCTTGCCATATTCTTGTACATTTTGATACGTTTCGGTTATTGGCAATACTCTGTGGGAGCCATAGTTGGACTCATTCATGACGCCTTTTTTGTGATTTCAGTTTTCTCCTTGTTACACGGTTATTTGCCTTTTAGTTTAGATGTGAATCAGGCGTTCATTGCGGCGATTCTTACGGTTATTGGGTATTCGATGAACGATACCGTGATTGTATTCGATAGGATTCGTGAAAATCTCCGTGCTTCGGGCCCCAACGATCACCACTATGAAATCATCAATAAATCGCTGAATACTACCTTGAGTCGTACGTTTAACACTTCCATGATTTTATTTATGGTGGTACTTATCATGTTCATTTTCGGAGGATCTTCGATTAAAGGGTTCCTTTTTGCCTTGTTGGTCGGGGTAATTATCGGTACGTATTCCTCCCTGTGCGTAGCCACTCCGATTTTAATTGATTTCTCCAAGCGCTTAAAAGCGTAGATGTTTCAAAAGCCGTCCTTCGATGGCTTTTGGTTGTTAAAGGCGTCTTGTTCATAATTCCTTAATGAATCCGCTTTACCGAGTGGCCTATTGCGTAATTTTGTAGGTATCATACGGCTATGGCGGAAAATCAATACAC
>RFQF01000064.1 GCA_009925805.1 Flavobacteriia bacterium
AAGGGTTCACCTGCTTCCAAACGTTGTACATCGTTGCTTAATTGTTGACGTGTTGCCTCATGAATGAGGGTGTCTTTAGCAAGGATAAAATCAACGGAGTCCCCACCTAACCTAACCGACACCAGCTCTTTAAAAATGCTGCGAAGTTCATTCACTTCATAGTTCTTGGACAGGGAGGTGTTAACGTATGATTGAAACTCGTGGACGGTCATTTAGTGTTTTCGTAACTCAATGAATTCCTTGATTTTTTCGTTCTCAATTACCACGCTCAGGTTGTAATAACTTAGCTTCCAACCCTGCCGTGTTTTCGTACAAATACCACTACCTCGGCAGTCGAGCATCCAGGTTTCAAGATCCTCATCGAACCAAGCTGTTTTTCCATTTTCTGAAAAATACCACACCCGATTGCTTGGGGTAAAACGCCACGTTTTCGTGCTGTCGAAGTACGGTTTTGCAAAAGCCATAAACCCTTTTTTATCCCATTTTTCGGCGGGGGCGGTGCCGTAAAAAACAAAATCCTCGGAGGTTGCCTCAAAGTAGGACTCAAATTTCGCTAAGGTGGCATTTTTATGCCAAGTATCCATGAGGGAATTCAGGGATTCTTTTGCTTTAGCATATTTAATCGATGACCCAACATTTTGGGTATATCCCGGAAGAACGAACAAACTTAGAAGACCCCAAACAACGAGGCGCACCTTACTTGTATAGGTTGTTGAGGTAAGTTGCGGCATTCAACACATTAACTACACCTCCTTTAATGCACTTATCCGACAACTCGTCGTATTTTTGGGTAGTGCGCGTTATGGCATCGCTAATTTCCAGCATACTTGCTTGAGGAAAACGAGATTTCAACAAAGCCGCCACGCCTGCCACCATTGGAGAAGCCATGGAGGTTCCTTGCAAGTTTTTGTAATCGCTTTGCGGGACACTGTTGTAAATTTCCAGTCCCGGAGCAAAAACATCAACTTCCGAAACGCCGAAGTTGGAAAAAGAGGCAACGAGCATATCCCCAGGATTTCGGGTACTTGCTCCGATATTCAAGAACATTTTACGCAGGGTTGAATCTTGATAATCGAAGATGGGTTTTTTCGGAAAGTTCTCGGTGTAATCGATATCTGCGGCATCGTTCCCTGCAGCATGAATCATAAGCACATCCTTCGAAGCTGCATAGGCAATGGCTTCTTGCACTTTATCGTGGTACGGAGAAAAACTTTTACCGAAGGACATATTAATCACTTTTGCACCGTTGTCCACAGCGTAGCGAATGGCCAAAGCCACATCCTTATCGTTTTCATCCCCGTTAGGAACCGTTCTTACCGACATAATGACCGCCGCATCGGCTACACCATGGTTGTCACCGATTAAGGAACGATCGTCATAATCCGGGTTTAAATTGTAGTAAAGTTGGTCCTTGAGATATTCCTCCGTTTCTTTATCGAATACACCTTTACCAATCATGCCACGATATTCTTCATACTGAGCTACATCCTCATCAAGGGAATTTTTTGCATTTTGAAACATCTCTTGAATAGGATCATAGGCTAGACTTTGAGGGTCAATTCCTTCAAACTTGTCACGGTATTTTTTTACGATTCGTGCTTTTTCAAGACGCGCTTTTTCTTGGTTTTCCCCTTTGGCATTGCCCAGGAAATTCCAACCATGAACATCGTCTACATAGCCGTTTCCATCATCGTCTTTATTGTTGTTGGGAATTTCTTTGGTATTGGTCCAAATTTTTCCTTGCAAGTCTTCGTGTTCCAAATCCACTCCTGAGTCAATCACTGCTACTATCACAGGAGTTGCCTTTTTTTTGTTTAAAATTTTCTTGTAGGCTACGTCGGTGTACATCCCTGTACCGATTCCATTGTACCAATTCAGCGTTCCCGGGATGGCTTGAGCAAGGAATGAAAAAGAAAGTGACCAAGCAACAAAAAAGCAAAGAGTTTTAGTGATTTTCATGTGGTAAAAAAATAAATGTTTCGAATTGCTCTTCAAAAATAATTATTTTTACTAAAGTTGTTTCAATCCGTTAAAGTTATGTCAACATCTTTAGGTTTTCGGGTATTGGTTATTACTACCTTGTTCATGTTTTTGGCATTTCATTGCTCAGCGCAAGAAACCAATAAGCCTTCGTTTACGCTGCAACAATACGCACAAACACACCCGCATACTTCCATTTGCTTGAGCGCCCACAATACTTGGGAAAATAAGCAATTGCTTCACGATTTAGGGATTCCCTTAAAAAATTCGACTCAAAATTATCTATACTTCAACGCGAATCCATCCCAATTACTCAACAGCGACGGTTCCGCGAAACTCTCGGGAATCTATTTTTCCGTCAGCAACCCCCAAGCCCTAGCCGACAGCGCGATGGTCAAACACAAAATCAACCTGGTGCAACAAGGACTTAACGGCGTAGACACCAGTTACACCGGAAAGGGAGTTATCATCGGCGTGGTGGATCAAGGCATCGATTTTAACCATCAAGATTTTCGCTTACCCAGTGGCAAAACCCGGGTTTTAAGGTATTGGGATCACACCATCAGCGGAGCGAATCCTCCACAGCCCTACAACTACGGCGTGGCCTGGGACAGCTCATCCATCAATGCGGGAACCTGCACCAGCTTGGAAGTAGGCACGGCCCACGGATCTACGGTGGCAGGAATGGCTGCGGGTAATGCCCGAGCCAACCTTAAAAACAAGGGCGCTGCTCCCGATGCGGATATCATCGTCGTAGAAACCAATTTCAGTTTACCCAACTGGACCTTGACCATCGCCGATGCCTGCGATTACATATTTAAGGTCGCGGACTCGCTAGGAAAACCGGCGGTGATTAATTTATCCCTGGGCGATTATCTTGGAAGCCACGACGGCAACGATCCGGCTTCCGACCTTATTGAGTCGCTCTTGGATTTATCCCCGGGAAGAATTGTGGTGTGTGCAGCAGGAAATTCAGGAATGCAAGGAAAATACCATGTACGAAACCCGATCATCGGTGCGGATACTACGTTTTTCTGGAGTGTTCGAAATGCTGGGACCACCATCGCAGGACCTGGAAAAATCGTTTTTGATCTTTGGTCCGATACCGCCGATGCCCATTATTATTTTGCCTACGGCGCAGACAAAGTCACGCCAAATTATTCCTTTAGAGGGCACACCAATTTTCGTTATGCCACCAGCAACATGAATCAAGTACCTGTGACCGATACGTTGTACAATGCCGTGGGACAACGAATGGCCATCATTGACAGTTACCGCGAAATTGTAGGACCAAACTTTCACATGTTGGTGGTATTCAGCACCATTGATTCGATCAATTACCGCTACCGTTTCATGACCACCGGCGCTGGAAAATACGATGCCTGGGGAGGCACATGGCAGCAAATGAGCAATTTTGTGACCACGCCATTACCTACATCGGTGCAACTTCCGGCGATTCAACACTATATCATGGCGGACACGCTTCAAACCATCGTAAGTGCTTGGAATTGTTCTGAAAAAGTCGTTTCAGTCGCCAACATGCGCAATCGAAAAGGGCACATCACCAAAAACAACACGTATTACCAACCGGCATCAACGACCCCTGTGGGTAAGTTGAGCGAGAACAGCAGCAAAGGTCCGGCTCGCAACGGCACCACCAAACCCGATATCACCGCAGCGGGCGACGTTGCCTTAGCAGCAGGGCCCCTGGCCTATTTGAGCAATCCCGCCAACAACAGCACGATCGATCAAGGTGGATTTCATGTACGGAACGGAGGCACCTCCATGGCTTCGCCCGTGATTGCAGGAATGGCGGCGCTGTATTTACAAAAATGCCCGAATGCCACCTATCAACAATTCATTGCCGACTTACATAATACGGCCACGGTGGATCAAGTTACGGGCGCCACCCCCAATTTTGCCTATGGTTTTGGCAAGGCAGACGCACAAATGCTCATGACTTCCAAAAACATCAATGTTCATGTGGATTCTATCGTAGGTATTTGCATTGGCGGTACCGCTACGCTCGCTGTAACGAGTCCGAATACGCTCTACGGGGTGCTTTGGAGCAACGGTTCCACCGGATTAACTACCACTACAGCTATCGTAGGCACCTACAGCGTCCGGGTATTGGATAGTGCCGGATGCTACACGCGTTCAAATCCTGTAACGTTGGGGTATCTTACGCCTCCTTTCGTGGACGCTGGTGCTTCCTTTACGAGCTGCCCCGGTGTCCCAATTACCCTTTTGGGTACAGGAAATGCGGTATCGTATCAATGGCAAAATGGCATTTTGAATAACCATCCTTTTATCCCCTTGACAGCTGCCACGTATTATGTTACAGGGACTGGTGCCAATGGATGCCAAGCGAGCGATTCGCTTACGGTGAACTTATACAACCAGCTAACGGTTGTGTATGATGAACTCATCACTACGGTAATGCAAGGTTCTGCTCCGTTCAACGTTACCCCGGGGTCCCCGGCGGGAGGCACCTACACCGGAACAGGAATCATTGGTACAAGCTTTCATCCTACCTTGTCAGGACCAGGTTCTTTTACGATAACGTATAGTGTTACGGACGTTCATGGCTGTGTATTCAGCGATTCCTCCATCATTGAGGTTGTGGATCCAAATGGTATTGATGCTTTGGGATGGAATTGGGGCTTGTATCCCAATCCTACGGATGGAACGCTGCACTTGCAAGGCATTTCGGAACCTACCGATTTGGAAATCTACGATGCAACGGGAAGGAGCGTTCTTCACGTATCCCAATATCAACCCGAAAGTGCTTTGCCATTGACCATGGCACCCGGCGTATATCACCTCGCTGCCAAAGGAAGGGTTGTGCGGTTTATTTTACATTAATTCGAGGGAATAATTAAACCCTCCATTATTAAAGGTGTGGAGAAATCTCCTAAATTTGCGCCTTAAAAATAAGAACATGAGTACAGCCCTTGGAAACCACATCCTTGTTGAATTTATGAATTGTGATCCGCACATCATGAACGATGTGGCCGCGATTGAACGTGACATGGTGGATGCCGCAAAAAAGGCTGAGGCCACGGTGATTAATTCAACCTTCCATCATTTCTCCCCTTATGGCGTATCGGGCGTTGTGGTGATACAAGAAAGCCACTTGGCCATTCATACGTGGCCGGAATACGGTTATGCGGCAGTGGATGTGTTCACGTGCGGCGAAATGAATGCTTGGATCGCTTTTGATTACTTGAAAGAAAGCTTCAAGGCCAAATCGTACTCCGCCCTTGAAATGAAGCGCGGTTCGGTAAATTTGCTGACGCGCAACGATTTCGACATCAGCACTATGCGCCAAAAAGCAAAGGAATGGGTGAATCCGGATTTTTATACACGCAACGTTTGGTTTACCGACAAAGATGAGAATCAAGCTTTATCGCTGCGGTTCACCGGGGAAGTATTTTTTGATCAGAAATCCCCCTTTCAGCGTGTACGCATTTTGGAATCGTATAAATACGGTAAGATGTTGGCCTTGGACGATATGGTCATGACTACGGAAAACGATGAATTCCACTACCATGAAATGATTTCCCATCCAGCAATGTTCATGCATCCGAATCCTAAAAACGTTTTAGTGATAGGGGGTGGTGACGGAGGTACTATTCGAGAAGTATTGAGGCATCCATTCGTGGAAAAAGTTACGATGGTAGAAATCGATGGCGCAGTCATTGAAGCATGTAAAGAACATTTACCGCAAATCGCCTCCTCTTTCAATGACCCTAAACTGACCTTGTTGGTGGACGACGGCATAGCCTTTATCAAAAACGCAGCACCCGAAACGTATGACATTATTTTAGTGGATGGTTCCGATCCTGTGGGACCCGCAGAAGGATTGTTTTCGGTTTCGTTTTACCAAAATTGTTATAACGCACTCAAAAGCGATGGGATTCTTGTTGCCCAAGGGGAATCGCCCAAATTCAACGAAAAAGCTTTTTGTGAATTGAATTTCACCTTGCAAGACATCTTCGGAAAAGAGGAAACGGGCGTATCCTTGTTTTTTGTCCCTACCTACCCCACGGGAATGTGGAGTTTTCAATACGGATTCAAGGGCGACATAACCCGAATTCAGGATCTTGACCATGAAAAAATTGCCAGTTTTGTGGAGGAACAAGGACTCCGCTATTACAACGGGGCGCTGCATGTCGGTAGTTTTGCCTTACCGAATTTTGTCAAAAGTTTGCTGACGAAATAAAAAGGCTACTTTTACAAAAAAACACGGATGATGCACATTGAAACCAACAAGGTGGTTACGCTTAGCTACCGTTTAACCAATCTCCTTACGGGCGAACACATTGAAGAAACCAACGAAAATAACCCTTTGGTGTTTTTATACGGAGTCGGGAGCATGCTTCCCGATTTTGAAGCAAATCTGCATGCGTTAAGCGCTGGAAGCAACTTTGATTTTTCGATAGCGGCAGATCGAGCCTACGGGATTCCATCAGAAGATGAAATCGTCATGATTCCCAAAAATGTCTTCTACGATGAGAACGGAACCTTTGATGATACTCATTTCCAAGTCGGCACCTTGGTACCCATGTCGGATGGTCAAGGACACCAGCTTCGGGGAAGGATATTGGAAATTAAGGAAGAAGAAGTTACGATGGATTTCAACCATCCCTTGGCTGGAACGGATTTACGATTCGAAGGCACGATCCTCGAGGTGCGTGAAGCAACACCGGAGGAAATCGATCACGGTCATGCACATGGTCCTCACGGGCATTCGCATTAAAATGTTAACAATTTGGTAATCTAAACTTAAATTACCTACCTTTATCTATTCACACTACGTAAATAATAGATAATGGCTTCTGTTTTCGAAACAAGAATAATAGGAAATATTGGAAAAGATGCGGTAATAAAACCCATGGATCGTGGCATCATTGCGATCAATTTTCCTGTGGCACACAATAAGAATTGGCGCGATAAAAAAACAGGAAGTAATAAAACCAAAACAACCTGGATCAATTGCACGCTATGGAAGCGTGAAGGGAGCAACCTTCGTATTGTCGATTTTTTGCTTCGGGGAACCTTGGTAGAATTAATAGGTACTCCCTACGCTAAAGGATTTGCTGCGGAGGACGGTACCATCAAGAGTGAAATTCGACTGAATGTAACCGGCATCAACATTTTACGTGCCGTACACCGAACGGAAGATTTCCAAGAGGATATCGTGGATCACGAGGCGTTGTCAGCGTTTAACGAGGGCTCCTTCGAGGATTTCACAATACACGAGGAGGATTTCTGAAAAAAAGCTTAAAATCCGTTTTCATTTTTAGAAAAACTCCTATCTTTGCAGTCACAAAATTCCTCCTTAGTCATGACGAAGCGCTGCTTGTCATGATGCCGACCGGAAGCGTCGGCACTCAGTTGGACAACTGAATATAAGGTAGCAACATAATAGGACATTCCTCCTTAGTCATGACGAAGCATAGCTTGTCATGATGCCGACCGGAAGCGTCGGCACTCAGTTGGACAACTGAATATAAGGTAGCAACATAATAGGACATTCCTCCTTAGCTCAGTCGGTTAGAGCATCTGACTGTTAATCAGAGGGTCTCAGGTTCAAGTCCTGAAGGGGGAGCGAAAAAGCCATCAAACGATGGCTTTTTTTGTAAGATTTCCGCACCCTGAGTAGTCCAAAGGACGTATCGAAGGGTGCGGTCAAAAAGTAGAAATCACCGTTGGTTAGAGTCCCGCATGTGCGGGATGCAGCGAAAAAGCCATCCATTGATGGCTTCATTTATTTTTTAGGTTACTCGACCTACAGCTCTATATACCTCAAAAACTCGTTTTTCTTGGCTTCTTTTTGAAATGCGCCTAAGAAAGAGGACGTTACCGTGCTGCTGCTCACGTCTTTCACCCCACGCGAAGACACGCACAAATGGGTGGCGTCAATCACCACGGCCACGTCTTCGGTTTCAAGCGCTTCGCACAGGGATTTAGCGATTTGTACCGTTAAGCGCTCTTGCACCTGTGGTCGTTTCGCAAAATGCTGCACGATTCGGTTGATTTTCGATAAGCCTATTACTTTTCCAGAAGAAATGTAGGCGACATGCGCCTTGCCAATGATCGGCACGAAATGGTGTTCGCAATTGGAATAAAACACGATATTTTTTTCCACCAGCATTTCCTTGTACTTGTACTTGTTGTCAAACAACTTTATATCTGGAAAATTCGCAGGATTCAATCCACTAAAAATTTCCTTCACGTACATTTTTGCCACACGTGCTGGCGTTCCTCTTAAACTGTCATCGCTGCGGTCCAAGCCCAAAATATCCATGATTTGCCCAAAATGTGTGGCAATTTTTTCCATTTTTTCTTCGTCGCTCATGTCAAAGGCATCCACCCTTAACGGGGTATCTGCAGAAGTACTGATGTGCTCATCCCCCATTTCATCGAGGGTAATATCAATATACGCAGGGAGGGTGTGGAATCCGTTTTGTTTCATTTTTTAGTTTAATCATTAAACAAAATGAACCTTGAAAAGTTTATCGCGCCCCAAAAGTTATGGTTGTTCTTTTTGCCTATACCCGCAAAACACGTAACGGTACACCACCACGAACAAGGCAAAAACCACAAATATCAGGGTAATGGGCGGCATAAGAAAAGGCCATTGCCCTGCAGAGGTCCATCCTGAAATACCCAGCGTAGTGGCGTGACCTACCGCGCACAAAACGCCAAATCTCCCAAATTTGTAAAGCACGTGGGGAGGCTGAATCTTTCTTATTGTAGCGTACCAAGGCATGGAAAAACACACAAAAACTGCTATCCCAAAAGCGACCGCCACCCACCCCGTGTAATTCAATTGCTGATCGTTGAACATCTTGGGGTATAATTTTCACC
The DNA here is from genome assembly GCA_009925805.1 of Flavobacteriia bacterium. Taxonomy (GTDB): domain Bacteria; phylum Bacteroidota; class Bacteroidia; order Flavobacteriales_D; family Crocinitomicaceae; genus UBA952. Next base: position 8,857 of record RFQF01000064.1, read on the forward strand.
AAGCAAGGCAAGGGTGCAAATGATATGTACCAAAATCCATCGGAAACCAACTGCGCCAAACGTTTTCCGCGTCCAGCCCTTGGTAAAAAGCAAACGATTTGGAAGAAGGGTTCCCACCAATAAACTGGCGCCTGTCCATGCAATCGCCTTGTTCAATACATAGGGAATATGGATCCAATCCCAAAGTTGTTTTCCCACATGGTACCGTACGAACGCGTAGCTATAAAAGGCTCCGAACACGATGCACACTAAGATTTTAAAATGGAAACTATGTCGCGTTTTGAATTCCTCTTGCTGCATTATTCTTTAACCACCCTTTTCGTCCACTGCGCCCGATCGTTCGCCATACGCAACACGTACAATCCTGAAGCTAGTTTTTGCCCCACCTCTAAGGAAAAATTTTGAATCACCTCGGTTTGTACAAATTCTTTTTCCAATACTTTCTGGCCATTCAAATTCACAAGGCTTACTTCAATTTCCTTACCCACCTCGCCCAAGAGCTGGAAACTCAATACGTCGGAGAATGGCGAAGGAAAGCAGCTCAACACCGAAAATGCTGGTCCTCCTGTTTGTTCCGTAAGATACGCTTGCTCTTGAAAACAACCTTGCGGCATTGGCCCCAGATTCCCGAAGGGCAAGGCATTAGAACCGCTGCTCACCTTGTTGGCGTTGTACACCACATTGGACACATTTGCACAATACGTACTGGTATTGCTGGCATCGTACAAGGTATTCACGAACCAAAATTCATTCTGCGCGCGCTGGGCATTCAAATCCAAGAGACCGTAGCCGTGATGGGTTAAGTCCACGAATTTCATGTGCGCATTGGAAACAGAAATTAAGCTCTGTGCCGCTTGCGAATTCTGTGCGCCCAACCCAAAGTCGTTGCCTTCATCAAAATTGTCTGAACTCGCTGACGGTGGGATAAATTCTACCGCCAAGGATCCGTTGCCGTTGATGGGATTGTAATTCAGGAAATTGTACGGATTATCCGAAACATTGATCGCGAAGGCGCAATGAAAATCTCCTGAGTACACGATCACGTTGTTGATGGGCTGATTTTTCAACAGCTGCATTAGCTGGTTGCGCTCGTGGGAATATCCATCCCAATTCTCCAACACAAATGGCACTCCGGCCAATTGAAATTGAGAAAACATCAATCCGTTAGCGATGATTTTCCATTTTGCTGTAGAGGTCTGAAGGCCATTCAATAGCCAGGAAAGCTGCTCAGGTCCGAGCATTTTGGCAAATTGTGAGTTGTACAAGGTATCGTTCACCCCGGTAGGAATTCTATCTCGCTGGTACAAACGATCGTCCACCACAAATACATCCACCATGGAACCGAAGGAGAATTTCCTCCAATTTTTAATGAAGTTGGAGCTGTCGTCACGCACGGGGTTCCACTCCCTAAACGCCTTCACGGCCGCCCACTTACGGGCTTGGTAGGAACCGTATTGGGCCTGATGTTGCAAAGATGTATCTGAAACAGCATCTACCACGATGTCGTGATCGTCCCAGATTTGCACAAAAGGATACAGCTGGTGGCAGCGGTTCAAATAGTTGTCCAATTTATACTGCGAGTACCTGGTCCGGTAATCATTAAGCTGCCAAATTTCTGCGTTAGGCTGGTGGGCTCTGTCGTCCACCCCTCCCCCTTGTTCGTAGATGTAGTCACCCAAGTGAAATACGGCATCCACGTCGTTTCTATCCGCCAGGGCCTTGTAACTGTTGAAATACCCTTTCGTGTAGTCGTTGCAATTCACAAAGGCCAATCGAGTTGCCAGTTGAGATGTGCTTAGCGTTTTCGTTCTTCCCACCACGGAAGTATCGCCATCGCAGAAAAAACGGTAGTAATAGATGG
>RFQF01000065.1 GCA_009925805.1 Flavobacteriia bacterium
TTTTTGTTTTTAGTCGCTTGTCAAAACACCTTTTGACCGCGTTAAAAACAAAAAACCCATTCCTTGAGGAAATGGGTTTTTGCTTGTGACCTCGTCAGGATTCAAACCTGAAACCTCCAGAGCCGTAATCTGGTGCTCTATTCAGTTGAGCTACGAAGCCTATTTACATTGCAAAGATAGCACAAATCAACGTACCTGCAAGTGCCCCATTTATTATCCGTACTTTTATCCCGTAGATTCATTTTGATTATGCGCTATAATTTATCCGAAATCACGCAACTCATACGCGATCGCCGAACGATTTATCCTGAACAATTCACGGATCGAAAAGTCCATAAAGAACAAATTGAACTGATTTTACAAAATGCCCAATGGGCTCCCACCCACGGCAATACCCAACCCTGGAGGTTTCATGTATTCATGGATGACAGCAAAAAAAGGCTAAGTCAATTTCTAGGGTCTTTGTACCTCGCAGAAACGCCAACAGAACACCAAAACGAAGCCAAACTGGCAAAACTTCTGCGTAGACCTCTTATTTCCAGCGTTGTCATTGCTGTTTCTATGATGCGTCAGAAAGAAAAGAAAATACTGGAAATCGAAGAAATGGAAGCCGTTGCTTGTGCGATTCAAAACATGCATCTGACCTGTACCGCTTATGATCTCGGGATGTTTTGGTCTACCCCAAAAATCATTTATTCTCAAGCGATGAATGAATTCTTAGCACTATCCAAAGACGATAAATGCTTGGGCCTCATATACCTCGGTTATCCCGCTATGGATTGGCCTAAATCCCATCGCATACCGCTCGAATATCATACCCAATGGTTCCATGATTAAGGCGGGTTTTGCACTTCTTTTTATTGCCTATGGTGGCCTGGGGTTCTGTCAACTCGGCGACACCAAATTCCCCTCCTATTTCGGTGTTCAAATCCGTTCAATCATTCCTACCGCTTTTGTTGGTAATCCTACAACCTCCTTGCAAAAAGAGGGCTTAAAATCCTCCATACAACAAACTCCGGGGTATTCCTTTGGTGGCATTGTGCGCGTCGGTCTTACGGAACTTTTAGCCTTGGAAACTGGAATTAATTTTTCCCAACGGTACTTTCATGTACAAAGTTCGATCGCTGACTCCGGACTATATGTAACAAATCGCTTGGAATTTATTCAATACGACCTGCCCCTCAACGGGCTCATTTACATCAAACTATCGAAACAATTTTACGCCAATGCAAGTTTGGGCGTCACCGCAGGTTTTAAACCCACCAGTATAGCCACCCTCAACAACGTCGGAGGATCCAAATTCTTTTACCATACAGGATACGTTGACAAAAAGGCTTGCCTCGATATTAATGGGAATCTAGGGTTCGAATTCCGAAGTAAAAAGTCGGGATTTTTCTATCTCGGGGCGACCGTACGCCTACCGCTTGCCCCTGTATTTACGTACATTTCCACTTACCGAAACCAAGGATACAAGATAACAGAATATGGCAAGGTATCGGGTGCATTTTTAGGCGTAGACTTCCGGTATTTCTTTAAAAATGTACGAGCCATTCGAGAAGAGCAACGGCCAATTGAATGATTACGGTTGACAAATGACCGTGTCGTACCAAGAAGAGAATCCAGCCCAAACACCTAAAGCTCCACCGGAAATATTGGAGGGCACATTGATAGGGGTAGCAAATGGACTACCTGCCGAAAATAGTTGATTGGTTTTTTTATCAAAAAACTGAAATTCCTTTTGACCCATTTTTGATAGCCGATAAACCACGGTATCTCCCAGATGAAAAAAACCGGCATTCGAAGAATTGGCCACGGCTGTATCGGCATAAGACATCGGGTTGTACGCAGTAAATTCAAAACTCAATCCGTTGAAAAATTGATCGTTGAAATAAGGTCCAAAAGGTTTGGTGAAAAACCCATCATTGAGATACTTGAGTTCCCACATGTAGGCATCATTATGGTTAGGATTGTCGTTGAGAAAACCATACAAATACCCATAGGTTGGATTATTGGGTTGGGCTTTCCATTTCAAATACCCCAAGGCGGAAGGCGATTCCAGGGTGGTCGATGAAGTATAGGTTTTACCTCCGTGATTTATAGTTAGGGAATACGTTTTACCTATTTGACCGAAAATAGAAGGATCAATTGACGTGTAAACGCAGAGATGCAATTGCTGAAGTTGATCAATGGGTAATCCGAAAATGGCTTCAGCATAGGCTTCTGTACCTGATGGAAGGTTATCCGTGCAAATTTGTATGAGCTGAACTGTTGTGGTTCCATCGGAAACACTGACCACTGCATCGGACACAAAACTTGAAAGGTAGGAGGATATGTCCGTAGGTGCATAGATGTTTTGTGTGGTCGAAAGCAACACTATTGGAGGTTCTCCATCCCGAATGCTTCCATCCACCACCAGTTGATTTTGATAACCGGGGATAGCTATTTTTACCTCCTTGGTGCATGACCCCAGCAGGACAGCTGCAGCAAGAAATATTAAAATTCGAAGTTCCATGTTACACTCGGAATTATTGGAAATAAAGAAACCTGTTTTACGGTCAATTTAAAATCACCTTTTAGAAAATCACCGTTTCGATCTACGTACAAAAAGAAAGGATTGGCTCGGTTGTACACATTATAAATGGAAATGGCGACGTTATTTCTGAGTCTTTTTTTCACCTGAATTTCTTTGCCTGAGGCCGGATCTGTTTTCGTTTTGTACGCGTCATCGTACCAAGTTGCCGATAAATCCAAACGGTGGTAGGGTGCCATTCGCGTCGAGTTACGTGCTCCGTAATTGAATAGCAGATTTTGGTCTTGGACATACCACGAAGTGGGTAGCGTTAAGGTGTTACCAGTAGCGTAAATAAACGATCCCGAGATCGACCAACTTTCATTTATTTTATACATTCCGACCACGCTCAAGTCGTGCCGACGATCGTATTTTGCAGGATACACCTTCCCGTTGTTTAAATCGGGAAACTTCCTTTCCGTTTTCGCCCAAGTGTACCCAATCCATCCCGTAAACTTCCCGGTAGTTTTTTTGATGAAAAACTCCGCACCGTAAGCCCACCCTTGACCAAAGACCAGTAAATTATCCGTGTTGTCGTTTACGTTATCCCCCGGCAATGCCCCTTCTTTGAATTCAATCATGTTTTTCATGCCTTTGTAATACACCTCCACGGAAGTTTCAAATTTGTCATCAAAAAAGTTCTGGAAATACCCCAAAGAGGCTTGGAACCCTTTTTCCGGTTTGGCCTTATCCGTGGTGGGGTACCAAATATCCGTTGGGAGCGATACCGCACTAAGGCTCGTTAGATGGACAAACTGATAATTATAGGCATATCCCCCTTTGAGGGAACTGTGATCCCCCAGGAGGTAGCGAAAGGAAAGTCGGGGCTCTAATCCATGATAGAATTTAATAACATCTCCTTTTCCATAGGTAATGGAGGTATCGGGTTTACTAATATCCCCCTTAATGTATCGTGTAAAAGGACCTACATGCTGAAAAGCTGTGTAACGCAATCCGGCATTAATACGCAATCGGCTGTTCGCATCGAATTCATCCATGAGGTAAATAGCCTCTTCATGCGAATGCAATTTTTGAGCATTCCCTGTGTTAAAAACAACGGTGTCTTGGGAGGCAGAAACACTGGATGGTGTAAAAATATGATAAATGTAATTGGCTCCCCACTTGATGCGATGGCGGTCGTTGGGATAATACGAAAAATCTACCTTGGAATTGTAGTCTTGAATTCCCGAAACAAATTCGATTTTAAATTGATCTTGCTTTGAGCCAAACTTAAACTTATAATCGGAAAATGTGCTGGTTACATTCATGAACAACTTACTGGAAAAAAGGTGATTCCAACGTAACGCTGCAATTCCATTTCCCCAGGGCATAGTTACACCGAATCCCCCTTTTTTGTCTGAAAAACTGAAGACGTCCTTTCCGTAATACCCGCTTACAAAAATGCGATCTTTGGATCCCAATTGATAATTGAACTTCGCATTCATATCGTAGAAATAATAACCGGAACCAGCGAAGGGCGAAGAATCCGGGATAGCGGCTTTTGCCAGCACGTCAATGTAGGTGCGTCTACCCGAAATGATAAAACTCCCTTTGTCTTTTTTCAACGGCCCCTCCACGGTTAATCTCGAGGATATGATGCCTAAACCCCCTTTAACACCAAAGCGTTTCTTGTTGCCTTCATTCATGTTCACTTCCAACACGGAAGACATTCTACCTCCATAATTCGCGGGCATGCCTCCTTTGATCAGGTTGACACTTTTCACAGCATCTGAATTAAATACCGAGAAAAACCCGAACAAATGCGCCGCGTTGTACACCACGCCTTCATCCAGGAGCACGAGGTTTTGGTCGGGACCTCCACCGCGCACATAAAACCCTTGTCCACCCTCTGAGACGGAAGAAACTCCGGGCAACAATTGAATGGTTTTAATCACATCCACTTCTCCCATGAATGCCGGAAGCCTTTTGATTTGTTCAATATCCAGTTCAATTTGCCCTAATTTTGTCGAGTTTACATTGTCCCCTTTCTTACCGTTTACCACGACTTCATCGTACACTTTTTCTCCATCTTGAAAGCCCAACTCCACGTTCATTGGAAGGTCGTTTTTAGTTAAATCGAGTGTTTTACGCACCGTTGGATATCCTGTGAATCGAAATTCGATTTCATGAATCCCTGCGGGTAACGTAAGTGAGTAGAACCCGTAACTGTTGGTCAACGCGCCTTTATTCAACTTGGGTGCATACACTTTAGCGTTGGAGAGTGCCTCCCCTGAGGCCAGCGCTGTGATATATCCGCTTAGGGTGTGTCGTTCTTGAGCGAACAAGCAGGAAGCATCAAAAAATAACCCACTGAACATCAAACCCAACAATGTGAAGAAATTAACTGGAAACTTGGTTATTTGATGCATCAATGCGTTTTTTCGGACACAAAGCTATAAACATATGGCTAAACAAATGGTTCGATGATATTAAATTATCCTCAAGAATTTCGGAGGAGCTTTCGGCAAATTATGTATCTTCGTGGCGATTCCTTACTATGAAAGTTTCCTATCGCTGGTTGCGCGAATACCTCCATTTTGATAAACCTCCCGAAGAATTATCCCAACTATTAACGAACACAGGATTGGAAGTTGAACATCTGTCGTTTATTGGGAAACATGCCCAGCTACTCGAAGGGGTGGTTACTGGGAAAGTACTCAAATGTGAAGGCCATCCCAACGCCGACAAACTCAAGGTAACGTTGGTGGACATCGGCCTTGAAGCATTAACCATTGTTTGCGGAGCCCCGAACGTTGAGGTCGGACAGCATGTATTAGTAGCAAAGGTTGGAAGTACCATTTATCCTACGGATGGGGATCCCATCACCTTGAAAAAGGCTAAAATTCGCGGAATTGAATCCAACGGTATGATTTGCGCTGAGGATGAACTTGGACTCGGAAATAACCACGACGGTATCTTGATTTTACCCGACGACACCCCTTTCGGGATTCCTGCTTCACTGGCCTTGTCCAAGGAAAGCGATTGCATTCTCGAAATAGGCCTTACTCCGAACCGCTGCGATGCAATGGGACATTTCGGGGTAGCACGTGATATTCGGGCCTATTTAGCGCATCATGAAAACCAAGCCTTAACTTTAAACCTTCCCGACGTAACCGACCGTGGTACTTGGGATACCCCGATCCATTTCAAGGTTCAGGAAAGCTCAGCTTGCACGGCGTATTATGCCGCGCTCATCAAGGGTGTAAAAGTGACTAAGAACCCCTCAACCTACAGCGAAAAACTCCAGTCGATTGGTATCGCAAGCATCAATAACGTAGTAGATTGTACCAACTTTGTCATGCACGAACTTGGTACTCCGTTGCATGCCTTTGATGCCCGATTTTTTCAACACGAATTATCGGTACGATTTGCCTACACCGATGAAAAGTTGATCACCTTGGATGGAGTGAACCGTGCCCTGAGTACCGACGATCTGGTGATTTCCGGCGACGGAAAAGCGCATTGCTTGGCAGGAGTTTTCGGAGGAAAAGAATCAGGTGTAGGATTCGAAACCGTCGACATCCTCTTGGAATCGGCCGTTTTTGACCCTTCCACGCTTCGTAAAACTTCGAAAAGACACGGAATTCATAGCGATGCCAGTTTTCGCTTCGAGCGAGGGGTAGATCCCGAATTAACGCGTTTTGCATTGCAACGGGCCATTGATCTTATCCTGGAAACCGCGGGGGGAACATGTGCGGGAATCGTGGAAGCACATTCCCAACCCGAAAACCCAACCGTCATTTCCCTAAACGCAGACTACGTTAACCGGATTTTGGGAAGCCATCTGAGTCCCGATTCCATAGAACGCATCTTACTAAGCTTAGACTTTCAACCTGCAGGACATGATTCCTGGACCATCCCGAGGTATCGGGCCGATGTGCAACGACCGATCGATGTAGTGGAAGAAATTGTGCGAATTGCTGGGTTTAACTGCATTCCCGATCAGCAGAAATGGTCGTTTTCAGTACCTGTGGCACCCGTTGTTGAACCCCATCGAGTAAAGCATCAATGGGCGCTTATGTTAGCTTCTCGGGGTTTTTCTGAGATTCTCAATAATTCCTTAACCAAGGAGCGTTACGGAGAACTCCCCACGGAACCACATTCGGGAGCTACCATCCATTTGAAAAACCCCTTGAGCCGCGATTTATCCATGCTCCGAAATTCAATGCTTTATGGAATGCTCGAAACCATGGTTTACAACCGAAATCGTCAGGCAGGAAACCTCTCCCTCTTTGAATTCGGAAATACCTATCATGCCTTTGGAAACAGGTCGGTTGAAAAATCGATGTTATGTTTGGCAATGACCGGCATTCTTCACCCAGAATCTTGGATAGGAAGCCGTGCAGCTAGCTTCTTCGACCTGAAAGGACATGTCTTGGCTTTGTTGAATACCTTTGGTCCTATGGAGGTGCAGGAAACCCCGTTGGATCCCAATGGAATCTATTCGGAAGGCTTACAACTTTCCATGCAAGGCAAAAAAATAGGAACCCTTGGCAAGCTTGCTCCTGAGATACTCCAGCTGTTCGACCTAAAACAACCGGTATTCTATGGGCAACTGGAACTTAAACCCTTGTTGGAAGTCGTTGGAAAGCAAGCAATCGTATTCCAAGAATTACCAAAAACCTTTCAAGTACGAAGGGATTTTGCATTGGTATTGGACCAAACGATTTCTTACAGCGCCTTGGAACATGAAATTCGCAAAGTAGCTTCGACCCGCTTAAAAAATCTGGCGCTTTTCGATGTTTATGAAGGGGATAAAATTGCCTCAGATAAAAAGTCGTATGCGGTGGCTTTTCATTTTCAAGACCCGATTAAAACGCTCACGGATATCGAAATCGATGCAGAAATGGAAACCCTTCGCAAGCACTTGGAGGCCAGTCTAGGGGCAACCTTGCGATAATGTTATTTTTTCTTGTCGTAGCCTAAGATGTGTAAGTAATCGGCCGCGGTTTGTTCTTCGCTGAACAGTTGCGTTACAATTTTCTCGTTTTCATCCCTTGAAATCAAGACATGGCGAGGTTCAGGAATGAGGCAGTGTTTCAGCCCTCCATAGCCACCAATGGTTTCCTGATAGGCCCCGGTATTGAAGAAACCAATGTAAAGGGGTGCAGCTTTATCGAATTTGGGGAGGTAAATGGCGTTGCTATGTTGCTCGGAATTGTAATAATCGTCGCTATCGCAAGTTAATCCACCCAACAAAACCCGCTCATAGTCGTCGTTCCATCGGTTAACGGGAAGCATGATAAAGCGCTGGTTTATGGCCCATGTATCAGGAAGATTCGTCATAAACGAGGAGTCAATCATGTTCCATTTTTCCCGGTCGTTTTGCTGTTTTTGATGCAATACACTGAAGATTGCTCCTCCACTCTCCCCCACGGTAAAGGATCCGAATTCGGTGAAAATGTTTGGCTCGGGAATTTCGCTGTCGGTACAAACGCGTTTAATTTGTTGTAGGATCTCGCGCACCATGTACGCATAATCAAAATCAAAGGCTAAGGATTTCTTGATCGGAAAACCACCTCCAATATTCAAGGAATCCAACTCTGGGCAGAGTTTCTTTAGGTCGCTGTAGATTCGTAAACATTTGGTGAGTTCATTCCAATAATAGGCCGTATCGTTGATGCCAGTATTGATGAAAAAATGCAGCATTTTGACCTTAATCCGAGGGTTGTCTTTTAAAACAGATTTGTAAAACGGAACGATTTCCCGGTAACGCATGCCGAGGCGCGAAGTATAAAATTCAAACTTAGGTTCCTCTTCCGCAGCGATACGAATGCCAATATAAATGTCTTTTTCGGTGGCTTGCAGCAAATTGAACACCTCTTCCGCATTGTCCACCACGGGAATCACTTTAAGGAAGTCTTTTTCGATAAGGGTCTTTAAATTTTGAATGTATTTCTCCGGCTTGTATCCGTTGCAAATTACATACGACCCTTCTTTCAATTTACCTTCGTCGACCAAATGATTTACAATATCGATGTCGAAGGCGGATGAAGTCTCAATGTGCACATCGTTTTTAAGAACCTCATCCAAAACAAAAGCAAAATGGCTGCTTTTGGTGCAATACGAATAATAGTATTTCCCTGCGTACCCTTGATTATTAATGGCTTCACGAAACCAACCTTTGGCCCGTTGGATGTTGTTTGAAATCTGAGGGAGATAATTAAACTTAAGCGGCGTGCCATAATCGTTCACCAAGCGCATTAAATCAATGCCGTGAAAGAACAACCGATCTTCTCTCAGGTTGAATTCATTCTGGGGAAAATCGAACGTTTGATCGATCAAATCAAAATATTTCGTACGCATAGTATCAACGCTTATTTATACGGTTTAACTTCCATCGGATCTTCCCCGACATATGTGGACAAAGGTACGCAAGCCACGGAACAATTTATAATATTAAATACCATAATATCATTCCAACGTATTGTTGACAACTTCCATTAAAAGAGGAATGTGCTTTGATTGTAAGCTTGTAAATCTTAGTAATTTTGAGTTTTAGACTTTTTCATGTCGTACCTTGACGAATTAAACGAAAGCCAGCGTGTAGCTGTCGAACACCTATACGGCCCGTCCATGGTCATCGCAGGCGCGGGTTCGGGCAAAACCCGGGTACTTACCTACAAGATTGCCCACATGATCGAGCAGGGAATTGACCCTTTTAACATCATGGCGCTCACGTTCACCAACAAGGCAGCGCGAGAAATGACCGATCGTATCGGCAAAATAGCCGGTGAATCCGAAGCAAAGAACATCACGATGGGTACTTTTCATTCCGTGTTTTCTAGGATATTACGCTATAACGCTGACCGAATTGGTTTTCCAAGCAATTTCACCATTTACGATACGCCGGACACCAAAAGCCTTATGAAGGACATTCTCAAGGAGTTCGCGCTTGACGATAAAACCTACAAACCGAGCGGTGTTTTGCAGCGCATTTCGGCGGCAAAAAATAACCTCATCTCCCCGGAAGCGTACTGCAATAACGACGAAATACAAGGGGAAGACCGCATGTCGCGACGCCCTGAAATAGGTAGAATCTACACCCAATACGCCGACCGTTGTCAAAAAGCCGGAGCTATGGATTTTGACGACTTGCTCTATTTTACCAACGTTTTATTATCGGAACATCCTGAAGTACTTCATTACTATCAACAAAAATTTAAGTTTATTTTGGTAGATGAGTATCAAGACACGAATTTCGCCCAGTACCTGATTGTTAAAAAATTAGCCGCTGCCTACGAAAATTTGTGTGTTGTGGGCGACGATGCACAAAGCATCTATTCCTTTCGCGGTGCCAACATCGAGAATATTTTGAATTTCCGTAAAGATTACCCCGATTTCATCTTGTTTAAGTTGGAGCAAAATTACCGTAGTACCCAAACCATCGTCGAAGCAGCAAACAGCGTCATTAAACGAAATCAGGATCAAATTAAAAAGGTCGTTTGGACCGAGAACGGCCAAGGTAAACCCATTTCCGTGGTGCGTACCTTGACCGACAACGAAGAAGGCCGCGTGGTGTCTGGCAAAATTTTCAACCTTCAGGAATCGCTATCCAACAGTTTCAACGATTTCGCTATCCTTTACCGTACCAACAAACAATCCCGTGCCTTTGAGGAAGCCCTTCGCAAACTCAACATTCCCTACAAAATTTACGGTGGCTTGTCCTTCTACCAGCGCAAGGAAATCAAGGATGTGTTGGCATATTTTCGGTTGGCTGCCAATCCCAAGGACGAAGAAGCCCTCAAACGCGTAATCAATTATCCTAAACGCGGGATTGGTAAAACGAGCATTGAGAATTTAATCATCAGTGCTGCCCGACACGGTGTCAGCATGTGGGAGGTTTTGTGCGACTTCAACGCGTATCCTACGGATGTGAGCGCAAGTACGCGTCAGCGCATGATGGAATTCGCTACCATGATTCAGAGTTTTCAAGCTGAGCTCAACACCGCGGATGCCTACACCTTAGCGGAGCGAATTGTAAAATCCAGCGGCATCTTGACGGAATTGCAGCACGAGAAGGACAAAGGACCAGAAGAGATGGAG
>RFQF01000066.1 GCA_009925805.1 Flavobacteriia bacterium
CGGCGCATCAGTTTTAGAATACGGTCGCTGCCGGATTGCAGGGGAATATGAAAGTGCGGCATGAATCGCTGGCTTTCCGTGAGGCAAAATGCAATGATTTCATTCGACAGCAAGTTGGGTTCAATGGAAGAAATCCGAAATCGATCAATCCCCTCAAGGGCATCTAAGGCTTGAATGAGTTGAAAAAAGTTTTCTTCACCGCCTTGCCCGAAGTCACCGATGTTCACCCCCGTCAACACCACTTCGCGCACTGGGCTGTCGGCCAATTTTTTGGCTTCAGCAAGTGTGTCGGCGATGCTGGCATTTCGGCTTTTTCCACGCGCCAGAGGAATGGTGCAAAACGTACAAAAGTAATCGCAACCGTCTTGGATTTTCAAGAAGCTTCGGGTGCGATCTCCAGCACTGAAGGACGGATTAAAGGACAGCAGATGCTTGATGGATTCGTTTTTAACGACTTGCACTTCACGGCCGAAATTGGCTTCAACTTCCTCCAACAAACGGAATTTCTCGTTGGCGCCCAAAACCATGTTTACACCCGGTATTTTGGCAATTTCCTCAGGTTTTAATTGGGCGTAGCATCCCACAATTGCGACGTAGGCACTTGGATTAATTTCCTTCGCCTTCCGCACCAGCTGCTTGCATTTTTTATCGGCATTTTCGGTAACCGTACAGGTGTTGATGACTACGACATCCGGCGCATCTTCAAAATCCACACGGGCGTAGCCGGCTTCTTCAAAGCTACGCGCTAACGTAGAGGATTCAGAAAAATTCAACTTACACCCTAAGGTGTATACCGCAACTTTTCGTTGGAATTGCATGGGCAAAAATACGGTAAAATCCGGCATGATGGCATGCTTCGGACGTCGTTAAATTGGTTAATTTTGTCAAAAACCCTTTCATGAGAATTTTCAACAACGTGCTGGAGACTATTGGCAATACGCCACTCATTAAGATTAACAAATTGGCCAAAGACGTTCCTGCCTTGATTTTAGCCAAAGTAGAAACCACCAACCCGGGAAACTCGGTAAAGGACCGCATGGCGGTAAAGATGGTGGAAGATGCGGAAAAAGCGGGTTTGATTAAACCAGGAGGCACCGTGATTGAAGGCACTTCAGGGAATACAGGGATGGGCTTGGCTTTGGCGTGCATTATCAAGGGGTACAAGTTGATTTGCGTATTGAACGACAAGCAGTCGAAAGAAAAAATGGACATCCTGCGTGCAGTCGGGGCCGAAGTGGTGGTCTGCCCAACCGCGGTAGAACCTACCGATCCGCGCTCGTATTATTCTGTGGCGAGAAGATTGGCCACTGAAATCCCAAATTCATGGTACGTGAACCAATACGATAACCTGTCCAACCGCGTCGCCCACTACGAACAAACCGGACCTGAAATTTGGGAGCAAACAGAAGGAAAGGTTACACACTTTATTGTCGGAGTAGGAACAGGCGGGACTATTTCAGGTGTAGGCAAGTACTTGAAAGAAAAAAATCCCCACATTAAAATTTGGGGAATTGACACCTACGGTTCAGTATTCAAAAAATACAAGGAAACGGGCATATTTGATGAAAATGAGATTTATCCCTACATCACCGAAGGCATTGGAGAAGATATTTTACCGGCCAACGTAGATTTTGAGGTCATCGACTTGTTCGAGAAGGTTACCGACAAAGATGCAGCGGTGTATACGCGCAGGTTGGCGCGGGAAGAAGGAATTTTTGTGGGGAATTCTGCAGGAGCCGCGATTAAAGGAACGCTTCAATTGGCGGACCAACTCACGAAGGACGACGTGGTAGTGGTGTTGTTTCACGACCACGGAAGCCGTTATGTGGGAAAAATATTCAACGACGATTGGATGCGCGAGCGTGGTTTCTTGGAGGAAGAAGTGCTCACCGCAGGCGATTTGGTAGCGAAGCACAAGGACAAACCCTTGGTCACCGTCTATGCAGAAGAATTGGTGTCGCATGCGATTTCAAAAATGCGCACGTTTGGGATTTCTCAAATTCCGGTCATGAAGGACGGTAAACTCGTGGGTTCTCTCGACGATCGCAGGGTGTATCAAGTGTTGGTGGATAATCCTGAACTGCGCGATGCCCCCATTTCCTCGGTCATGAGCCCGGCATTTCCGGTGGTGGCTGCAACGACTTCCGTGGAGGAATTGTGTCAATGCATCAATAAAGAGATTCCGGCTGTGCTCGTGGCCTTGCCTGAAGGAAAAATGCACATCGTGACGCGATACGACATCATTTCAGCGATGGCCTAATGCCTGAATTTAAGGATCAATTGGGTAATATCGTTTCGATTCAAAAGAATCCACAACGGATTATTTCTTTGGTTCCTTCCATTACTGAATATTTATACGCCTTGGGCTTGGGCGATCGGGTAGTGGGCATCACCAAGTTTTGCCTTTACCCTGACGCATGGTTTCAAACAAAACCCCGCATTGGGGGAACAAAAACGCCTGATATTTATAAAATTAAGGCCCTCAAGCCGGATTTAATCATTGGGAATAAGGAAGAAAACCGCCAAGAAGACATTGCGGCGCTCCGTGAAATTGCCCCGATATGGATGAGCGATGTGAATTCCATACAAGACATGTACTCCCTGTTGATGGTAATTGGTCGAATGGTGGGGGAAGAGGCTAAGGCCTTGGAATGGGTGGAACGATGGAACACGTATTTCGCAGAAAACAAGGACCTGGGACAAGGCAAGAAGGCGCTATATTTTATCTGGAAAGATCCGGAAATGGTGGTGGGAAAAGGCACCTACATCCATGCGTATATGGAAGCGATAGGTTACGCGAATTGTGTTGAAAAGGGGCGATACTTCCTGCTGCGCAGGTTCTGCTGGTTTCCGGGGAAGCATTTTCATGGTATGGGGTCCGAAATATTATCTAATTCACCGATACTTTTTTATGATGGGGATTGTCCCTTATGCAATCGGGTGGTAACCTGGATATTGAACCACGAACGCTCGTCGGAAATCCTTTTTTCGGCCTTGAATTCCGAGGCTACGGCGCAATGGAAGGCCAAGCACCCGGGGTTGCGAATGGACGAGGATACCGTTTATTTTTTCGATGGAAATCAACTTTACAGTAAATCCACGGCGGTCTTGAAGCTGTTGCCTTTTTTAAAGGGATACTTGTTCGTGCTGCGCTTGGGATGGCTTTTCCCTCGTGGGCTGCGCGATTCCGTTTATGACTTCGTGGCAAAGCGAAGAAAACGGATTTTTAAGGAGTGTCGGGTGGATGTTCGCTTAGCTAAGCGCTTATTACAACCCTAACTGCCGCTCAATCCCGTCAATGAAGGCATGAATCACTTTAATGTGAATTTCCTGCGCACGGTCCGCGTAGGCACTGTGCGGGGCACGAATCTCAAGGTCCGCAAGCGAAGCCAATTGTCCGCCGTCTTTACCGCTTAAGATGATGGTTTTCATTCCTTTTTCTTTGGCGGCCATCACGGCATTTATCACATTTTTTGAATTTCCTGAGGTTGAAATGCCTAACAAAACATCACCTTCATTTCCTAGCCCATCTATAAAGCGTGAAAAAACTAAATCATAACCATAGTCATTGGCCACACAACTTAGGTGGGAGGGGTCAGAAATAGATATGGCCGCCAGGGCTTTACGGTTGTTGCGGTATCTTCCGCTCAATTCCTCCGCAAAGTGCATGGCGTCGCACATAGAACCTCCGTTACCGCAGGAAATGATTTTACCTCCGCCTTGAACGGTTTGCACCATCCACTGAATTGCCTGCTCAATTTTCTGGAAATTTTCTTCCGTCTGGAATTGCTGGAGTACCGTTTCGGCTTCTTGGAAATGTGCGGCGATGGAGGAAAGGGACATGACTTTTTTTTTCAAATGTAAGGAATTATTAGACTTTAGGACATTGGGACTTTAGGACATTGGGACTTTAGGATGCAAGTACCTGGAAAGCGGCCCTTCGATACGTCCGCCGCGGCGGACTACTCAGGGGCCGCTTTAACTCAAAAAAAATACATCTAGTGCGGTACCTGAGTCCGCCGAGGCGGATCGAAGGGCGCGTAATATCTTAATGTCTTATCGTCCTAATGTCTTACCTTTGACCAATGCGTTCCTATCACAACAAAGTAGTTTGGATCACCGGAGCTTCTTCCGGAATTGGGGAAGCTTTGGCGAAGGAATTTGCCCAAAAAGGAGCCCGTTTGGTTTTGTCGGCCCGAAACGT
Organism: Flavobacteriia bacterium; assembly: GCA_009925805.1. Taxonomy (GTDB): domain Bacteria; phylum Bacteroidota; class Bacteroidia; order Flavobacteriales_D; family Crocinitomicaceae; genus UBA952. The sequence continues at coordinate 4,205 of RFQF01000066.1, forward strand.
AGAACGCCTGCGTGCCCTTCAGGCCTCGTTGCCCAATGCCCAACAGCACGTGGTTTGTCCGTTGGATTTAAGCGACTTCTCTAGGATTCAAGAGACTGTTGCACAAGTGTTAGCGCAAACCGGTAGGGTAGATGTGCTGGTGAACAACGGCGGGATCAGCCAACGGTCATTGGTGGGAGAAACACCCGTGGAGGTCGACCGAAAAATCATGGAGGTCAATTTTTTTGGGGCGGTGGGGTTATCCAAAGCGCTATTGCCGAGCCTTCGTACAACGAAGGGACAAATCATTGTCATCAGCAGCATCTCAGGAAAGTTCGGGTTTTACTTGCGTTCGGCGTATGCGGCTTCCAAACACGCACTGCACGGCTTCTTCGAAAGCTTGGCTTTGGAGGAAAAAGCGAACGGAATTAATGTAACGATGGTTTGTCCAGGAAAAATAAACACGCCCATCTCTTTGAGTGCACTCAATGCGCAAGGGGAGAGGCATAATGCAATGGACCACAACCAGGAAACAGGCATGCCCGCTGAGGATTGTGCGCGACGGATTGTGCGTGCGGCCTGCAAGAATAAACCGGAAGTGCTTATTGGAAAAAAAGAAATCCTAGCCGTGTACTTGAAACGTTATGTACCATGGTTATTTCGACGCATCATCCGCGAACAGAAAGCGATGTAATTTTTTAAGGATAAAGGACTTTAGGACGTTGGGACGCTAGGATATTAGGACATTGAGATTATCAGATAATCCGACAATCTGTAATCCGCCTTTTACCACTAGCATAAAAAATGTAAAGTGATAATTCTCCAAAATATAAAGTAAATTTTCAATAATATGTAAAGTGTAGTTCTTTTAATATGTAAAACAAAACTATTATAAAATGTAAAATATCGCTATATTTGAGAAATAAAAAAACGTTTATGTCATTAAAAAAAGCGTATATTGAGCGTGTTTCAGACGAGGAATTGAAACGAAAAATGAGTGCTTCGGGTGCGCTGTTAATACGTGGCATGAAGGCCTGTGGAAAAACACAATCAGCGAAGCAATTTGCAGCGAGTATGGTTTCTTTTGATCAAAATGAACAGGTCTCATTGCTCATGGAAACAGCTCCACAACGATTGTTACTGGGCGATGCACCGCACTTGATTGATGAATGGCAAGAATACCCTAAAATTTGGAATTATGTAAGACATGAAGTCGATCTGCGCAATAAAACGGCTCAATTTATTTTAACAGGATCTTCCAAACCGGAGGAAAGAATGGTATAGTTCAACAAACGAATGATGCACCAACTGATCTTGAATTTATTATTGAACGAATTATCCAAGGCGGATTTCCTGGGTTACTCGATAAAAGGTTAGACCAGGCCATGGAAATTAATCGGGCTTATGTAAGTTTATTGGCCGAGGTAGACATCAGTCGGGTTTCAAATGTTAGGCGCAATCCTGAGAAGGTAGTTAATTTGCTGAGATCACTTGCAAGAAATTCTTCCACAATGGTCGATATTACCGCCTTAGAAAAGGATATCAGAGATAAAGAACATACAGATGTTTCTCGCCCTACAATTTATGATTACCTAGAATCACTTGAGCGTTTAATGGTAATTGAGAATCAACCTGCTTGGAACACGCATATTCGTTCCTCTTCCTCTCTTCGAAAATCTCCAAAGCGCCATTTTTCAGACGTCTCTCTTGCTGTAGCTTCGCTAGGAGCTGGAAAAGAATCATTGCTTAACGATATGAAGTTTACTGGTTTTTTATTCGAGTCACTCGCCATACATAACCTTCGTGTTTATGGTCAGGCAAATGACGCTAAAGTTTTTTATTATTATGATTCAAGTGGCTTGGAGGTCGATGCAATTGTCCAAAAATACAACGGAGATTGGTGCGCTTTTGAAATAAAATTAGGAATTGGACAGATTGAAGAAGCAGCAAAAAAATTATTAAAATTCACTTCAATTTTAGATGGAAAGCGCGTGCCTCCTCCAAAATCATTAAATATCATTACGGGTACGGGTGTAAGCTACACTCGCAACGATGGTATCAATGTAATTGCACTCGCTTCGCTGGGTGTATAAGCCGATGCTCTTGGCAATACGATAGTTGGATTTAATTCGCACTCATGGGGGAATTCAATTCCCACCCCCCTTTTCAACTACCCTAAAATTCGCTTCAATACCGCTGCGTCCAAATCGTGTTTTCCCGGGTAGGTATGAACTTGAAACCCCAGGTTAGCATAGCGCTTCTTGATGGCTTCAGCCTCCGCACCATGATAAAACTCATCCTCGTCGCCCAACACGAAATGCAGGGGTTTGATGGTGGGAAAGGTTCCCGCTTCAATGTCCGGAGGGAAAACGCCAGCCCATAAAATGAGTTGGTCGAAACATTCAGGGTTTTTTTGATACCACCTGGCGGCCGTTGCGGCTCCTTGTGAAAAACCAAGCAAGGTTCTTTTTGCGGCTGGCTGTTCCTGAATATTCTGTTCCAGGAAGATGTTCAACCACCTCAAGTTGTCCTCTATGTCCAATTCCCGTGCTTCCTTCGTCATCCAGCTAGCGCCCACTCTTCCGTTCGAACCCGAAAGGTAAAAACGATGCGGGCCCTCTGGCGCGAGGAGGTAATACGTGTCTTCCAAGAAGTGAAATTTCCGAATGAAATACTTCGCAAGTTGCCCGTAGCCATGCAGGGCCAATAGTACTTCCGCAGCATGCTCCGCACCTGAGGTTACATACCGGTAGGTTTTGGGTGCGACCAAGTACTTTTCCATTTTTCGAAAATAACCATTATTTTTGCTACCCATGAAAAAAATGACTTTTTGGGTATTGCTTTGGCTGATCGTCCAATTGGTCTTGGTGGGTCCGCTGTTTTTGGTGCAACAATACCGTTGGAAAGCGCATATGATGGAGGCGATTAAGGCTCATTCCGACCAGTTTTCCGTCGAAGAATTATCGATGACCAAAAAGGAATTTTCCCAAATTAATTGGCGGGACGAAAAGAAAGAATTCGTATTTCAAGGGCGTTTTTACGATGTGCTTCAGATCAAATCCTACGGTGATAAAGTGGTCATTCAATGCGTAAAAGATGGCGAGGAATCCCGCTTGATAGAACAGTATATTGCATCGGGCAAGGGCGAGAAAAACCCCCTTCATGATGGATTGAAAATGCTTTGGTCTAACCTCACCTTGGAGGAAATTTTTATCGAAGCTTTCGTCTTTCACTGGGGACAAATTCCCCTTGAAAATCCTTGTTATTCTTATGTCTTTGCGGTCAAAGCATCCTGCTGCGACACCCCTGCTCCTCCTCCCAATTTCGGGTAATTATTGTCCTTGTTTTTGTCCCAGTTTTATCAATAATTAACGAAATAATATCATGAAAAATTTATCTATTGCCCTCTTGGGCTTCATGGCACTCGCCATATCGGGAAAGGCGTTTTCCCAAAAATTATACATCTTCGATCAAAACACCAACCAACCCATTAAAGGGGCTGAAGTGAAGTCTTGCGAAGGTTCTTCAAAAACGTTGAATCAAACGGGAATGGATGGGTATGTTACGATGAAAGAGTACTTAGATTGTTACTTTATCACTGCGGAAGGGTATGCATCTAAAACCCTCTCGTCCGACGAGATAAAAGCGAATTCCGGAAAATGCAGCATGGTTCCGTTCAATCAGACGATGAACGAGGTGGAGGTTACTTCCAATTCCAATTCTAAAAACAAATTGGAAATTCCCGCCTCCATTGCCACGCTGGGTACTACGGAAATTAAACGCGGACAAGGCTTGTTTATGGACGATGCTATCAACACCAACATTCCTGGCGTTTACATGCAGCGAAGAACGGTTTCTGCAGGACAAAACTTCAACATTCGAGGTTACGGAAACGGCGTTAGAGGCACCAACGGAACCAGCAGCAACTTCGATGGTCAAGGTTCCAAGGTTTATTTGAATGGAATTCCTATTACCGACGCAGAAGGAATCACGTTGATGGATGACATCGATTTTGGTTCGATCGGAAACGTGGAAATTCAGAAAGGTCCATCGGGTTCGTTGTACGGATTGGCGATTGCAGGGGTGGTTAATTTAACCACGGCTAAAGCGCAGGAGGGAACCACTTCCATCGGTCAAGACGTGATGGTCGGAAGCTATGGTTTGCAGCGTTTTACCTCCCGTTTTGAAATGGCCACGGCAAAATCCTCGTTAATGGTGAATTATGGACATCAACTGTACGATGGGTTTATGCCTCATACCAATTCGCACAAAGATTTTGTCAATGTCTTTGGAACCTTTAAAGCGAGTGCTAAGCAGTCCTTGAGCTATTATGCAGGATATTCGAATTCCTACGATGCGCGAAACGGAGAATTAACCAAATTACAATACGATACCTTGAATTTTTCTGGAAATACTGCTTATGTTAAGAATAATGCGCATTCTAATGTAATAAGCGCCCGTATGGGAATGACCCACACATACGCCTTCACGAAATCCATCGCTAATTCCACCACGGTGTTCGCTTCAGGATTAAACAGCAATGTAAGTTCCGCCGGTGGTTGGACGGACAAAGCTCCGGTGAATTTTGGGTTACGCTCCACGTTGGATGTGCATGTAGACCTGAATAAAAACTTCCAGTTATCGGGAATCACAGGAATCGAAGCCCAACGACAAAATGCGCAAACGATCGGTTATGGCATGGTGAAAGACAGTTTTGCTATTGCTACGGATCCAAACGCATATAATATCATCGGAGCCATGAAGAGCAATACCTTTACTACCTCTTCCACAAATTCGTATTTCACGGAATGGACGGTAAAAATGCCGTATGCCTTGTCGTTAACGGCAGGACTAGGAATTTCCAATATGTCCATTACTTTGAATGATCGATTCTATGTGGCTTCAAACAACAATCCTAGTAATCCGAACGGTACCCATAAGCCAATGGTTTACGATACCTCCTATAATTTCTTGGCTTCGCCAAGGATCGCTTTGAATAAAGTCTTCAAAGAAAGGATTTCGATTTATACATCGTTCAGCCGTGGGTACAAGGCACCGGTAAGTTCCTATTTTTATATACCTATGACCGGGGATTTAAACACGAACTTGAAACCGGAAGTTGGAACCCAAGTTGAAATTGGCTCGAAGGGTTCACTCATGAATAAGCGCCTAAGCTACGAGGTGGCGTTGTTTCAATCGGTTTATGACCATAAAATGACCGTAGTTGCTGTACCGAATGCGGCGAATACAGCTACTTCCTATACCTATGTAGCCAATGGGGGAAGACAAGTCAATATGGGAGCGGAAGCCATGGTAAAGTTTGAAGTCATGAAAGAAAAGAACGGTATCATCCATTCGTTAGTACCTTTTGTAAATGGAGCCTATTCGAATTTTGTTTACAAAGATTTCAAATACCAGCAATTGAATGCTGCCAAGAACGGAACAGTAGTCGTGGATTACAGCAATAAGCAAGTTGCTGGAGTTCCTCCAATTACCTTCAATGCAGGATTTGATGTAGCCACAAAATGGGGGGTCTATGCAAATTACACGTATTCGTACCGAGATGGTGTGTATTATACCTCAGATAACACCGATAAAGCTCCCAGCTTCAGTTTGATGAATGCCAAAATTGGTTATCGTCAGTTGTTTTTCAAGCAACTGAGTGTAGATGCTTATTTGGGAATCAACAACCTGGCTAGTCAAAAATACTACGTCATGTTATTCGTTAATCAGACGCCGGATATTTACATTCCTGGCCCGAATCAACGAAACTACTACGGTGGGGTTAATTTGAAATATCAGTTTTAATTACACGCAAAAGAATATCGGGGGAGGTGACTCCCCCTTTTTTTATCCTTTTTATGAAAAATATAGCATCACTTATACTCGTTTTCTTCCTTTTGATGGCATGCTCTTCGGAAAAAAACGAAACCCACGGGCCTAAAGCGCGATGGATATGCTTATCCAAACAATACAACGAAATCCTTGCCGCCCTTGACTTGGAAAGCAACGTAGTTGCGGTCGACCTTTCAAGCGTCAATCCAAAGTCGATTCAAGCCATTCCCAAAGTAGGATACCATCGGGCCTTGGCCATTGAGCCCATTCTTTCTTTTAAACCTACGTTAGTCATTCACGATAATAATATTGCCCCAGAAGGCGTGAAGGATCAATTAAAAGAGTTGGGGGTTCCTATGGTGGCCTTTCAATCGAAGGGAACATCCGTGAGCACAACGTACGATTTGATTCGCGAAATGGGGGATTATTTCCAAGTAAAGGAGCGCGCAGCGTCCTTGGTTGCGAAAATGAAAAAAGAACTTCTTGAGGCCAAGCAAGATGTGGCCTTATACCACGATATTCCCCGGGTTTTGGTGCTTCATT
>RFQF01000067.1 GCA_009925805.1 Flavobacteriia bacterium
GTTGGGCAACGCGTTTTCATCAAGCAAGGGGTGGTTCGTTTCCCGGTAACCTTATTTGAGGCGACGGCCATTGAAGCGAAATTACCCTTAGAACAAGTAAAAACCGAAGTAACCTACCGCGGATTTGATTTTCAGGATACGCTGTTACTCTACCAAGTTAAAAACGGGGAAACTATACATTCCGTTGCAAAACGTTTTTTTACAAGTGCCAAAAAACTGAAGGAAGTGAACGGATTAACCAACAGTAGGCTCGCGGCTGGCACGACGTTAAAAATCCCGTTGATGAAAGACACTGTTTCGGTCGCTGCAGGGGTGATTCCGCCGATGAAGGCAATTCCTAAACCAGCCGTCAACCGAAATCAAGCATGGCCCCTGCCAAAACCGGAAAAGAAATTCTGTCGAATCGGAGTTTTTCTTCCGTTTGGAGCCGACACGGTTAAAATCCCTACCCAAGGTGTTCCTAAAAATTCCTTGGAATTTTATATGGGAGCAAAACTGGCTATTGACTCCTTGAATCGATTGGGTTGCGAAGGCGAAGTACAGTTTTTTGATTGTTGGTCGGAAAGTGAATCGGTAGATCGTTTGGTCGCTTCCGATAAGCTTAAAAATTTCGATTTGCTCGTAGGGCCTATGCAATCCGCCGAATCGGAAAAATTAGCCCAATATTGTGCAAAAAATAAAATTCCGATGGTGCTTCAAGGCGTCGCCATAAGCGATGGAATGAAACGTAATCCTTTTGTTTTTACGTTGCATACGGAGATCGAACGTCAGATAGATTACATGGTGAATTTAGCGGTTGAAAGGTCATCCACAGAGCAGATCATTCTGTACCGCACCAACCTTGCCACGGATACGAGTCGCGAAACCCGTTTCCTGCAACAATTCCGACAATTGGCCACAAAAGGTACCCGCATTATTTCAGCAGATTTGCCCACCTTAAAGGCATTTTTAATGGCTGAAAAACCGTGCGTGATTTTTTGTTTATCGACAGAAAAATCCTTGGTGGTGAATTTAACCAAAAATGTTAAAAGCGCTCCCGTAGTCCATAAACTGATTGGTTTAAAAGAATGGACCGATTGGAAAGAACTGAATGCAAGTATCAGCAATGAAAGTGATTTTTTTTATTTCAGCACGGGGTGCATGGATTATTCCGAGGCTTCGGTGAAAGCTTTTCACAAGAAGTACCGTTCGACCTACGGTGCAGATTTAAGCAAATATGCCCTGTTTGGATTCGATATAATTTTTGGGTTTAGTCGTTGGATTTCAGGTTGTGGGAATTCTTTTCCTTACCAGGGTTATCTTTTGAGTTTAGATTACCGTCAATCCGATGCTTTTTATCACGGTAATTATGGATTACAATGTTGCCGTTTTCGAAATTTTAAACAGGAAAAAAATGCCAGCCTTAACGAGTGAAGCGATTGCGAATCAATTTCAGCAATTGCAGCAATTTATTGCCTCAAAATTAACCGAAATCGACGGTAAGGGTAACTTTATCTCCGATGAATGGGTTCGGAAGGAAGGAGGAGGGGGCATTACGATGATAATGGAGGGTGGCGCTAAAATTATCAAAGGCGGTGTGGCTTTTTCCAAGGTGGAAGGACCCATTACTGCCCTGATGCGTGATCAAATGACGATGCAGGGGGCTACTTTTTTAGCCACAGGGGTTTCTGTAGTCATGCATTCTCGGCATCCGATGCATCCTACCATGCACATGAACGTTCGGTATTTTGAAACCGATTTAGGGGAATGTTGGTTTGGGGGAGGGATTGATTTGACCCCTATTTACGTTGATATTGACCACGCCAAGGCCTTTCATCGGGCATTAAAAGAAACGTGCGATTCCTTTTCATCCGAGAGTTACACCAAGTATAAGGAATGGGCCGACGATTATTTTTATTTGCCCCATCGCGAGGAAACCCGTGGCGTTGGGGGCATTTTCTTCGACCATTTAAAGCCGCATGATGTCGTAGAGCGTCAACGTATCATGGAGTTTTGTTTAGGTCTCGGTAGATTGTTCCCTTCATTATATAGGGATCAAACAGCTTTATCGTTCGACACGCCATCTGAGGCAGAACTTCGCTGGCAAGCGCTCCGTTGGTCAAGATATGTGGAGTATAATTTATTGTTCGATCGAGGCACAAAATTCGGGATCATCTCCAACGGAAGAACGGAGTCTATACTACTTAGCATGCCTCCAAATGCGCAATGGGTGTATAATTACATTCCAAAGGAAGGGACAGCAGAGTTTCAAACAATGATATGCTTAAAAAAGGAAAAAACCTGGTTTTGAAGCATTGTTTTTATTTTGTTTACCTTTGTAAAGTAAAATTCTAAACAACAACTATGTTGCACAAAATAATTGGTTTTTTTGCTTTCGCTTTCGTCAGCATAGCCTATAGCCAAACCCCGGTGCCAAGTTTTAGTTCCTTGCCTGCAGCTGTGGGAGGCACCATTACCTTGTGCCAAGGAAGTACGGTAACGTATAATAATACTTCGAATCAAACATTGGCCGGAACAACCTATTCTTGGAATTTTGGAACAGGGGTTGGTGCTTCCCCTGCCACCGCGAATACGGTGGGTCCGCACACGGTTACCTACGGCACGCCGGGGGCAACTACTGTTACCTTAACGGTTAACAATCAAAACGGCACAGGAAATCAGGTGTTTACTCGAAACATCGTGGTTGTCGCTAATCCGAATGCTGCTCTAACACTGGTTTCCTCTGGGGGAGGTTATGGTACCATGGTTCAGGCAGGACAAACCATTTTTAAAAATTGTGGTTCCATTGATTCTGCATTGTTTACGTTCAATGCTGCTGTAAATAATACGGTAACGCAAACCTTTTCATGGGGAGATGGCACTTTTTCTACCAATTTATCTATGGTAGGTACTCAAATAACGCACGATTATCCCTTAGGGCAATTTGTATTAACACATACAGTTACTCAAAATGGATGCACAAGCACTGCTAATTATGTTGTGTTTAATGGAAGCGCACCGCAGGTAACCGTTTCTGCTATTGGTTCCAATACATGTCTTCCCTCTCCTTACGCCATTGACATATTATCCAACGATGTTCCTATCACTTACACGATTAGTTTTTCCGATGGGACGCCAAATTTGGTTTTTACAACGGCCAACGACACTACCATAAACCATGTGTTTAATACCTCTTCTTGTGGGGTGAATTATGTGATTGCACCGGGGTTACCTCCAATTCCAAATGCGTATTCGGCCGCTGTGGTGGCGCAGAACATTTGTTCGAATAATGGAATTCCAACGGTAGTAACCGTAGGACCTATCATTATATCAACCGGAACCACGGCGGATTTCAGTTACACCCCTCCTTCGCCCATCTGTGTTTTGGATACGGTTACTTTTCATAATGAAACTGTTGCGGGTCAGTCCATTAATCCCAGCGGTTGCGATACGACCTATGGTTATTATTGGACCATCACGCCGAATACCTATTCAGTTACTTCCGGAAGTTTGGGATCTTCGAATGGTTTTGTTGGAGCTACGTATGATTATACCCAATGGACCAACGGTGCTTACGACATGAAGGTTTTATTCAGCCAGCCGGGAACTTACCACGTTACTTTGCATACGGGGAATTTTTGCGGACCTGATTCCATCGTGGATTCTGTAGTAATCAAACCAGTAGCTCATCTCAATTTTTCCTTGTACCAGCAAACCATTTGCAGTGGAGACTCATCCGCTTTATTTACCATGACTGCAGATCAGCCGAATTACGTGATTACCTGGAATATTACGGACACAACCCATATCAGTAATATTACGGTTTTATCGGGAAGTGGTACAACACCTGTAGTTTTTAATGGTATGGTGCCCCAAAACAACACGAACCAAATTGGAACCATCGAAATTACCGCCACGGTGGAATGCTCTAACGATTCCGCGGATGTCCATACGATTTCCGTAAATCCGCAGGCCAACGCGAATGTAGATCCTTTGTTTTATCAAATTTGCAGTGGCGAAACGACCAACATTGATATAACAAGTAACCTGAACAATGTGAGTTTCGCTTGGACTGCAGCCTCTCCAGCAACCATCACTGGAGCATCCAACGGAACAGGAACGAATATCGCACAAACCCTGAATAATTCTGGAACCACTATGGATACCGTACAATACGTGGTTACCGTGTTGAATGCGCAATGCCCGGGTGATAGTGCAATCGTCTCGGTTGCCGTTCAACCTCCACTTACGTTTAATATAAATCCCGATTTTACCGTTTGTCCAGGTTTGCCCGTGAACCCAGATGACTACATCACCAGTCCTCCGAATGCTACTATTAGCTGGACGAATACCAATACAGGCATTGGATTAGGTGCTTCAGGTAATGGGAATGTGCCTACGTTTACTTCAGGAAACAATACCACAGGAAGTACCATCAGTGGAACCATCGAAGTAACCATGCAGCTGAATAATTGTCCGGCTGTCACCGACCAGTTTGTAGTAAATGTGAATTCTGCACCGAACTTCAATTACACTACTACGCCTCAAAATGGCTTGGACTGTGTTACGGGAACAGGGACCATCAATGGGCAAGTGATTCCAGTAACTTCTACGGCCAGCTGGTCCGGTCCAGGGATTGTTTCCGGAGGAAATACCTTTTCTCCTGTGATCAATCAGCCCGGTCAATATACGGTTCAACTTACCAATAGCAGCAACGGATGTATTTCCAATTTTACCGTTACCATAGATCCACCTACCTTAATCAATATTACAGCAGTTAATGTAACCAATGTGAGCTGTTACAACGGGTCCAATGGATCGATCAGCGTTGATACCGACAATGGAAATGGTCCGAACATTACGTATGATTGGACCCCCAACTTACCGAATTCATCGAATGTGAATGGTCTGAGCGCAGGAAATTATGCCGTCATCGTAACCAACGAAGACGGTTGCAAGGATACTTCCATGGCTGTGGTTACTCAGCCAGGAATTATTACTTTAGCTCAAACCGATTCAGTGGGTTCGGAATGTTTAGAAGCTAACGGAAGCCTAAGTGTTGTAGCATCCGGAGGTCAAGGTGGGTTCACCTACAGTTGGTCCTCTGGAAATTCAGGACCTACCGCTTCAAACATCGATGCCGGGAATTATACCGTGACAGCTACCGATGCTGCGGGGTGTGCTATATCGGGAAGCTTTGATTTAGGATGTACTCCCTTAATTCCAATTGTTATCCCACAGTTCATTTCTCCGAATGGAGATGCCTTTAATGAGCTTTGGTTCTTCCAAAATACGGCTCAATACCCCGATATTCATGTGAAAGTGTTCAACCGTTGGGGAAATGAAGTGTTCGAGGCGCAGCCGTATAAAAATGATTGGAACGGCCATTTACGAGGAACGGCTCCCAATCCTCTGCCCGCAGGAACCTACTTTTATATTGTAGACACGAATAAAAAATCACAAGATCCCTATCAGGGTTATATAGAAATTCAGCCATGATGAAAAAAACCATTCTGTTTTCGCTGGCATTACTTTGCAGTATTGCGGTTTGGAGTCAGCAAGATGCTCAGACTTCCATGTATTTTTTTAATCCTTTGCAGTTCAATCCTGGGTATGCAGGAAGTCGCGGTGCCTTAAATATCACTGGGGTAACCCGAGCGCAATGGTTGGGGTGGAGCGGCGCTCCAAATTCACAGTTTTTATCGATTCATGCGCCGGTGGTTCGGAAAAATATAGGTCTTGGAGGCAATATCGCCTACGATAAAATTGGATCGCGTACCGCATTGAACGCAATGGTGAATTTTGCCTATCATCTACGATTGAATGACGATAATTTGCGCCTTTCCTTGGGCTTATCTGCCGGACTTCAACAGTACGGATATGATTTTACCGGTTTGATTGTGAATGATCCAACCGATTCAAAATATATTAACTCTTTCCGTCAGACCAAGGCGAATTTTGGTTTTGGAGCTTACTTGTATGATAAGAATTTTTATGTTGGTTTGTCCGTTCCTCGCTTAGTTAAGCGGAGTATTGACAATAACACCGGAAATTCCTACCTTCAACGGCATGCCTATTTAACTGCGGGTTATGTACATAGCTTTAATTCGATTTTTGATTTAAAGCCCTCCCTCTTGGTGAAATACACCGGTAACGGGCCTATCATTGCGGATTTTAATTTAAGTGCCCACCTGTATAAACGTTTTTGGATTGGCGCTTTATACCGAACAACCGACTGCGCCGGAGTTAATTTTGCTTACCAAATCAAAGATTGGTGCATGGCCGGGTATTCTTTTGATTTCCCCTTGAATGGAAAATTCTTGAATCAATGGGGAACCCATGAAGTAATGATCTCTTTTGATTTACGAGGAAAAAATAACGCGATTCAAAGTCCTAGATACTTTTAATATGAAACTTACATCTTTACTGTTGTTATTCTTGATGCTATCCTTTGCAGGAAATGCACAGCAATATAAAATCGATTACGCCAATCAATTATCCTCTGAATTTAAATTTACCGAGGCTTTGCCGGTTTGGGAAGAGTTGTTGATTGCTTCAGAAAAGAAAAAAATCCAGGAAGGTTTTATTTTGAGTAAAACGCTTGAGGCTTCTTTTTTGTCAGAGAATTACCGTAAAACGGTGTATTGGTTTGTTAAAAAGCGTTCCCTCTTGAATTCTGCGAAATTGAACAGCACAGAAAAAGAATGGATGTATTATTTAAACGCTTTACGATACTGTAATTTAGGAGTTCGAACTCAAGGAGCTTTGGATTCAGCGCTTACGCAAAATCCAGAATCAAGGATGCTGCTTTTTAGAAAACAACAATTAGCAAGCTATGCTCAAAATGTGAATGACCGTTCGGAATACCAAGTACGATTGTATAAAAAAGGATCTCAAGGCGAAGAATACGGCGCTTTTCCCTATAAAACCGGAATTTTGTTCGTATCCAATGAATACAACCACAATGCAATCAACCGGGAATATCCGAGAACAGGTCAATTTTATTCGGATGTAGCATTCTATGATTCGCTCCAAGCGCTTCAAAAGTATAAGTTTTATCAGAAACCGTTTTGGGTGGATTTTTTATACAAGAACCGGTGGCGAGAACTTGCCCGTGACCGAATGCACGACGGTCCTGTTGCTCTAAATCCGGATAAAAGTCTACTGTTTGTTACGACAAATTTTAGCGAAAAAGATAAAACGGATACGGTGAAATATCGCAAATTGCAACAGCATGTATATCAAATGAAGGGTGATAAATTAACGGAAATAGAGTTTCCTTTTAATAGTCCGGAGGTTAACACGGGGCATGCTACCATGGATGCTTTAGGTAATGTTTATTTCGTTTCAGATCGACCAGGAAGTCAAGTTAAAGGAATGATTTGGAATGAGAAAACGAAAAAAATGGATACTGTCTATAGCAATGATATCTGGAAGACAACCTATGTCGATGGCTCTTGGACGGCCCCGGAAAATCTTGGAGATGGCATTAATACGCCTGGCGACGAGTTGTTTCCGTTTATTTCTACATGGGGCGTGCTCTATTTCAGTTCAACGGAATGGGGAAGTATTGGAGGCTTAGATATTTTTAGCTCGGAACTCGATGGAAAAAAACCAGAGCATATCGGAGCTCCGTTGAATTCAACCGCCGATGATTTTGCCTATTATGTAGATGAAGAAACCGGTAAGGGCTATTTCTCTACGAATCGTGATCTATTCGTGGATCGTATTTACGCATTCAACAAACCGGTTTTCAAAGCGGATTTGGTAATCTCCTTGACGGATTGTAAAGGTAAAGCCCTTAGAAATACAGAAGTATCCATTACTGATCTGAACAACGGTGAAGTAATTTTACTTGCGACACAAGACAATGGTACAACTGAACCTTTATCCTTGAAAAGAAATCATGAGTACAAGGTGGTATACGCGGGAACGGAAATAATTACGGGAGATTCTACGCTTTACTTAGCCAAGGAGGCCATTAGCAAAACCGTGGGCTTTACCTCTTATTACAAGCGTTATATGTCGAAAATTACGGTATTAGACAGTGTTTCAAAACCTATGACCAATGCGATTCTGAAGGTATTTCGTTCCAATGGAACCACAATTTCCACAACGACGGATGCTAAAGGTTGCTATATGTGGCGAAACGAAGGAGATGCGAAAGTGGATTCTTTTCAGGTGACTGCCATTAATTATGAGGATGGTCGCCTAATGATTCCGAGTCAGGTATCCGGAAATTGTATCGACACGGTAGTGTATACCCTTCAAATGAAAAAATTATCCGACGAACAATTCATTCGATTGGATATGGTACTTTACAATTTTGATAAGTATTTCTTGCGACCTGAAGGAAAAGCAGAATTGGATAAATTGGTGGCATACATGAATGCCCATCCAATGTACCGCGTGGAGCTTTCATCCCATACGGACTCCCGGGGTTCCGATAAATACAACATGCGCCTTTCAAAAAATCGTGCGAAAAGCTGTGTAGAGTACATCATCAGCAAGGGAATAAGTAAGAAATTAATTACGGCTCAAGGCTACGGTGAAACGCGCTTGGTAAATCGATGTTCCAACGGCGTTCCCTGCACGAAAGAAGAGCATCAGGCGAACCGGCGCACAGAACTTAAATTGTTTACTCCCGAAGAAGAAGCCTTGGATAACAATAAATTAAAAGAGTAGTTTGGATTCACAGGAAAATAAACCGCACGTATTTTCAACCAAGCCACCCAAAGGATTAATGGTGTTGCTTATATTGACATGGATTAACACCTTATTTTCCATACTAAGCACCTTATTTACCCTCATTTTTGTTCGACCAAAAACTGAGGATTTGGCAAAAGACAAGGTGGAAATGGCCAAATCGATTGTTGAATTGAAGAAGCTGGGTTTGGATTCCGTGGTGAATCTTTTGGAACGTATCCAAGCCATGACAGAAGCCCTTCAGCCCTTTTTTATAGAATTGAATTTGGTTAACTTACTGGTTTTGATGGTAGGGGCTGTTTCAGCCCTGTTGATGTATCGTAGGAATATATTAGGTTTCCATCTGTATATTGTATACAATTTGGCTTCTGTGGGGTCCATTTATCTCTTTGTTTCGCCTTCCATGGTGCCCACTGTTATTGTTGTTACAAATCTTATCCTTTCATTCGTATTTGTACTGCTGTACGCAAGACATTTGTTCTGGATTCGTGGGGAATATTAGAGCTTTATAAACTTTCGTTGAATGTTTAGTCTATCTATCGTTAGTACGTAAATTCCCCGGGCTAACTCATTCGTTGCGATAACCGTTTTGTCTTTAACGATTGTACCAATATTAACACATTTTCCAAAAGCGTCGTAAATCGAAAAAGTACTTCCAGCATAGCAAGAATGATGCATCAAGATTACGGATTCCTCACTTGGGTTGGTTAATATGCTAAATGCATCTTCAGAATGGTCTCCTATGCCGTTATTTTCTATGGTGAGCACTAATATAATCGTGCTATCGCAACCTACAGCGTTGGTAATGGTTGCCGTGTCAGTCGTACTTTCCGTATACGTTGCGCCATTGACTGGCCAAGTGTAATTTCCAACCGCAGTTTGATTTTGCGTCGAGGAGGAACTGAGATTTATGGTGAGATTGAGCAAGGCTGTACTATCACAACCAAATATACTCGTAGTATGATAAGTGTATTGTCCGCTTTGCGTATACGTAGCGCCATTCCACGAATAACTGTCGCATGCGGTTGCGTTATTTTGGCTTGTCGAAATGCTATGTACGGTAAGATTAAGGGTGGCAATGCTATCACATCCATTAACATTCGTAGTTTGATATGTGTATTGGCCACTTTGGGTGTAGGTAGTACCATTCCAAGGATAGCTTCCACATGCAACTTGAGTACTTGTTGAAGTAGAATTTGATAAAACATTGATAACGATTGTATCAATTCCTGAACAACCATTAGCATCAACCCCTACAACGATATAATTCCCTGAAGTTTGCGGGACAAACGGTTGCCCATTAACGACGTTGTTGTTCCATTGGTAGCTTATTCCCCCAGATGCTTGCAAAACAGTGTTTTGCCCACTGCATACCGTTTGATTGCTTCCGGCAGAAATCTGAGCCGTGCATGCGTTTACGGTTTGACAAACAAACTGAGACGCATTGTTATTTAATATTTGCAACGCAGCAATCGAAGAACTAATTGCGACAGGAGAGGTGAAAGACCATGCGCCTCCAGCATTCGCTGTCGTAAAGCCAAGATATTTATATCCTTGACATGAGGTGGCACTATTCCAAAAATATAACTCTACCCGAGCATTTGGCAAGGCCGTACCATTGATAGTGAATGGGGCGAACACGTTGGTAATTGTAGGTGGCGAAATGGAA
>RFQF01000068.1 GCA_009925805.1 Flavobacteriia bacterium
TCAAAAATAGCAAAGTCTATAGGAAATGTACCTATAACCAACGAAACATATCGTCAAACATGCGTTTGCCCCAAGGCGTATTGCCGTAGTCTTTTTCTAATTTCTCGCGAAGTTCCTTCAAATTGTACACTTTGTTTTTTCCAATTTCAGCCGTCATACTTTCCCGTTTCGGTGCTTCGGAAAAGTCTACTTTGTCCGCAAAGTAGATAATGCCTCCGTCTTCTGTGGCGATGCCTAAAATGGCGCCCGGAAGTCCGCAAAATCCTTCGGGCCCGACGGAGGGTATGATGTTAGGAGCATACCATGCATATATTCGCGTGGAGTCGTTCTTTTGATAGATGGCTTTTCGGCACTGAAATCCACAAATGGAGCGTTTGCTATCCGTCATTTTCCAAGGTCGCTCGGGAAGGGAGTCCTTGACAAAAACCGGCGTTCCAAAGAACTGAAAAATGGTCAGTTGCTTTTGGGAGTGTAAATATTGATAATACTCGTTTTTGGAGGTTAGCCACGCCATTTCGTCCTGGGTATTTGGCGCTAGGTATTTGAATACCGAAAGGGTGTCGTTGAACGATAAAGCGAACCGATCGTTTTTTATTTTATTGTCTTCGTTGACAAAGCGTTTCATCCGTTGGTCGGTAAAACGTTTTTGCAAGTTGGTGCGTCGGGTGTAAAAGATGGTACCGGTGGTGTAAAACTGACCGTAGGACAAGAATTCCAACCCAAGCATCCCTAGGACCATTAACCATTTAGTGCCAGCCTTCGAAATCATCTTCTTTCGTTTTGTTTTTATTAAATCGGTAAGTTAGCTTCAACAAGAAGTATCGCGTTATGACCCGTGTGTAATTATCGGTAACCACATTTCCATTGATTTGCCGCTGTAAATTCAAGTTTTGGTTGAGTAAATCATAGCCGTTGACCGAAACGATTAAATTTCCGGTGGCTAAAAAGGCGCGTTCTCGAAAAAGGGGTACTTGAAAGTGAATTAAAGGTGCTTTTAGGACTGGAATAGGTATAGTTTTGAGATACGGATATTTCCAAGGAATCCAATTTTAATTCCAGGGTTAGGCCCCCGCTCATCGAAGGGTTGTAGGTTATGTTTTCTTTCCCGTTGATGTAGTTGGTCGATTTCGAATAGGAGGCATTTAAATCGGGGGCAAATTCCAGCTTTCGATTAAAAATAGGAAAACCCGCTCCCGCATAGAGATTCGCAGCAAAATTCCCGTCTACATTCACCGTTTTCGATATCGTTCGACCAAAAGCGTCGTAGGAGGTATTGGTGGCGAAAGCATTTTCGGTGAGCGTAGCATTCAAGCCGCTCCATACATATCTTCCAGAAAGGGCTTCCCAGCGGTTAAATTGTAAATTGAGCGTATGGACGTAATTGGGTTTTAAGTTCGCATTACCTGTTTTAATGCGGTTGGGATTCGAGTTGTCGGGAACAGGTTGAATGTCGCTTATATTGGGTTGATCAGAACGCGTAAAATAGTTGAAATTCAAGCGTGTTCCCATGCTGGGCTTGTAGTTGTAGCTCATGCGTGGAAGCACATTGTTGATGCTTTGTAAAATGCTTGAATCGCCGATAACATTAAAATTGTTCAATTGGATATTTCGGAAACCAACGCCCGCCGTAAAAGCGTGTTTACTGGTTTCATACACCAACGAGGCTGTTCCTCGATTTTGAAAACGGTGATTTTCAAATACATTCGATAAAGAATCAACGCGCAAGGAATAACTCCCTTGATTAGGCACAAACGTATTCCGAGTTTGATAGGATTTCCCGGCTTCAAGATAGTATTCCAGTTGAAGTTTCCATTTCGCAGAAAGGGGCTCTTTGTAGGTTACGATTGCATAATTTAATTGACTTCCGTTATCGTTTTGCTTTTGTTGATCAATCGAATCCGTGAAACTGTTAAATATACTTTGGGTCAATAAAGAACCGGCAGTTTGGTTTGCTGTTTTGTTGAAAATATACTTCAATTCGAGTTCTCGTCTTGGTTTTTTGAACAACCGAAGCAAGGTGCTTTCTACCCGGGTATTATAGCCTTTTGATTGGTTTTTGTTATCAATAACCGAGGTAAACGTGGGAACCATGGCCGCAGTTTGGTAGGCATTGATTGTTTTGTTGTCGGTGGTGCCTTCATCAATGCTCAAAGAAGGTTTAATGTCCAGCGTGGTTAAAGAATCCAACTTTGCTTGAAAGGTGACGTTGAATTTATTGGAGGTGTTCAGGGTGATATTGGAAATGGAATCTTTCGTATAATACGAGGTGTCTTGTAGAAAATAATGGGACAAACTGCTCTGGGTGGCATTTAGCCGGTTTTGATTGAAGCTGTAATTGAAACCTATTTTACCCCAATTTTTAATTCGATCGTTGAAATAAATCCCGGCTTTAAGGGTTTGAGGGATACCACTATTGGAGCGTTGACCGTTTTGGTTCCACATGGACATTCCGCTTTGATCGCGCTCGTTTTCCAACCCAAATTTATTCATGTCGCCAAACCGGAAATTGGATCGAGGGGTATTCGAACTCAAAAAGAAAACGGATAACTTTTGCTTTTTATCGAACCGATTGAAGAGCAGTTCACTTTCGTAAAAAGGGAAATTCGTGGTAGGATTTCCAATCAATCCAGCGTCGGTCGCGATGGAGGCTTTCCCAAAATATCCCCGCTTCGCATCTGCTTTCAGCTTTAAATCCATCACTTGAATTTTTTCATCCATTCCTGAGGTATTATCCTGGGCTTTTTTCTCGTATATCTGAACGGACTCCACGCTTTTAGCGCCTAAGTTTTTGGTGGCAATGGTGGGATCGGTGCCAAAAAATTCATCTCCGTCCACCAATACTTGACTGATTTCTCGACCTTGGGAAGTAATCTGACCGTTCTCATCGATTTTAATTCCTGGGAGTTTTTTGAGTAAATCTTCCACCACCGCATTTTCCGCCACCTTAAAACTATCGGCCACGTAGACGAGGGTGTCGCCTTTGTAATACACGCGGTTTTTGTTGCCTTGAACGACTACTTCTGCCAAATTTTTGACTTTTATGCCCATGCGAATAAAGGGAATTTCCACATTCAGTTCTTTCGGATTGCCAAAAACATACAGGGTTTTACTATCGAATTGCGGGTGTTCAATTAAGATAAAAAAAGTGTCCAAGGAAGTCTGAAACTGAAAACTTCCATCGGCACCGGTACGTTGGTAATCCACTAAGGTGGAATCATTCAGTCGCACCAACGAAACTACCGCTTTATCTAAGGTCTTATTTCCGGTAGAATCGTTAACAATTCCAATAATACGAAGCGTTTGGGCTTGCATTGGGTTGCAATAACACCAACCTATCAAAAAGAGGATAAAAAGCAAGCGTTTATTCAATATCATCTAACAGTTTTATTCGGGTTAGGCCTTGAAAAGTAAAACCGTTTGATTCGGTAACTTTAGTGAATTCTACTTTAAGTAAACGGTTTAAGTATAGTTGTTCGTTTTCGACGATATGCACGGCCAAAGGAAAGTCTTTATTGTAGGCTATGGCGGATTGAGCGGTAGGATTTCCTTTCGTGCCAACAATCATGAATTTCAGGTTTTCGGTTTCAAGGCTTCCCTGAAATCGTGTTTCGTACGGACCTTGCTGATTTACTACATTAAGTGCTTCTTGCGGGTCAAAGTTGGTTTTTTTACACACAACCGGTAATTTGGAATAGAGTTCTTCTTCATCGTTCCCAATACGAGAGGCTGATATAATGACTTTTTTATTGCTCCCAAAATACGAGGTGATTTCAAGGTATCCGTTGTTCTTTTTTTGATAGTCTTTAACCAATTGTTGGGCATAAAAAAGCAAATCTCCACTGTAGTAAAAGCGGGTAATAACCTGCATTCCTTTGGCGTAAGTTTCCTCTAATTGTAACTTAACGATGGCGTTTTTAGCATTCAATTTACCCGTAGCGCAACGGTTGTTTTGATGGGTATCTGAATATTCAAGACTATAAAACTCCGTTAAAAGGGTGCTTGAATCAATGACTTGCACCAAAGAATCATATTCCCATTGACCTTTGAATAGAGATTCTTTACGAAGCGTTATTGGGGATTCCGTGTTTTCAAGACTTAATCGTTGCCGGTCTGCTGGTGAACAGGCGAGTACAAGACCCAGGACAATGAATAACAACACATAGGGTTTCATGCAATGACTTTGAAGTACAAAAGTAGAAAATAAGCCGGTAACCAGCGCAAAACACTGTTTGAAACAAACGAATCAACCAATAGTTTAACTTAATATGTTGTTACCTTTGCGTATGCACGGAATTTTGGTGGGAATAGATTTTGGATTGAAGCGTACGGGTATAGCCGTAACGGATTCGGGACAGGTGATTGCATCACCACACTCTACCATTGCAAGCGAGCAGCTTATGCCTTGGCTTGTAACCCTTCACCAAAAGTCGCCGCTTGCCGGAATTGTCATTGGTTATCCGCTTTCGTTAAACGGTGAACCCACCCACATTACGGAAAATGTCCGTTTGTTGAAAATAGCCATTGAGCGAGAACTCCCGGGGCTGTCAGTCGTGCTTCAAGATGAACGGTATAGTTCGAAACGAGCTTCAAACGCCATTCATCAAATGGGGAAAAAAAAACTCAACAAGGATAAAGGCCTTGTGGATAAGGTAAGCGCAGCAATCATTTTACAAGATTATTTGAACGCGCGCGAAAATTCATAGAACTGAATTATTTTTGCGGTAACTATGATACTTCCGATTATTGCCTACGGGGACCCTTCGTTAAAAAAACCTTCGACGGAAATCGATCAAGATTATCCGGATCTATCCTTGTTAATACAAAACCTTTTTGAAACCATGTATCAAGCCAAAGGTGTTGGATTAGCCGCTCCGCAAGTTGGGTTGAATATCCGATTGTTTGTTGTGGATGGCGCTCCTTTTGCCGACGAAGAAGGCGAAGAACCGGATCCCAGAGCCCAGGGAATAGAATCCTTCAAAGGCGTATTTATTAATCCACAAATAATCGAAGAATCGGGAGAACCATGGTCGTTTCAAGAGGGATGTCTATCCATTCCTAAAATTCGCGAAAACGTCAGCCGTAAAGAAACGGTATGGCTTTCATATTACACCGAATCCTGGGAGCATAAACGCGAGGAATTCAGCGGATACGCTGCTCGGATTATTCAACATGAATATGATCACTTGGCTGGTATATTGTTTACGGATCGCTTGAATCCGCTCAAGAAAAAACTCATACAGAAACGGTTAAAGTTGATTGCTGATGGACAAATTGCCACCGATTATAAACTGAAATTTTATCCGACCAAAAAATGACACAGACCTTGAGATTTTTCACCATTATTTTATGGGTATTCGTTTTATTCGCCTGCAATTCTAACCCAACAAAAGATAACGCGATCGAAATTGCCAGTACTCCCAAAGCGTTAAAAGAACGAATCACGCGTTATGAAGATTCATTGGCCTCCATGGATCCGTCGAAACAATCGCCTGCTGCGTATAATTTAAGTCAAATTGAGTTGATTAACCGATTGGAATTCTATGTAAAAACTTTTCCACAAGACACCTATTCTGCTGAATGTCTTTTTAAATTGCATATGGTTTTCGCAGGATTGAATGCACAACAAAAGAGCGTAGCTTGCGGTGATACTTTGTTACGCCGGTTTCCGAATTATGAAAATCGATCCTTGCTGCTGGAAAGTATGGCCTCTTCCTACGACATGTTCATAACCCCTCGCGACACGGCAGCTGTTCGAAAATACTACACCATGTTGCTTACCGATAGCCGATATCCTTCCACGAAGAAAAAAGAAATTCTCGATCGATTGAAGCACTTGAAACTTACATGGATAGAGTACGCTCAAAAAAAGCAGCCCAAAAACCTGTAGCTTAGCTGTTAATGATGTGTTAAAATTTGTTTTTCGCGCTGATCTTGCCATACTTTTGATGCATAATTTTTAAACTATTTACCATGAAAAATTTCTTTCTTTCCCTCAGTTTGTTGTTGGCAGCAACTGCGGTAAACGCTCAAACTCCTGTTGAAAAAGGTCCTAAAATCACGTTTTCTAAAGAAGTGCATGATTATGGAAACATCAAATATGACGGAGATCCTAACTGTTCTTTTGAATTCACCAATACGGGAGACGAACCCTTAATTATCTCTAACGCGAAAGGTTCTTGCGGTTGTACGGTTCCAGAATGGCCGAAAGAGCCCATTGCCCCAGGAGCTAAAGCTACCATCAAAGTTAAATATGATACAAAGCGTTCAGGACCGATCAACAAAAGCGTAACGATTTCTTCCAATGCTATCAATGAGCCTGAGAAAGTTGTTCGTATTAAAGGTGAAGTTGGTCCAGCTCCTGAGTCCGGAGTTCCTGTGAATAACAGTGGCGCTCCTACCAACAATTAATTTTCATCTTCGTTAATGCAAAGGCTCCTTCGGGAGCCTTTTTTATGAAATCCAGTTTCCATCCTCCGGAAGGGGCGCTTTGAAGGATAACGGAACTTGACTAACAGGATGCATAAATTGTAAATCAGCGGAATGTAAACAGATGGCCAGGTTCGGATTGGCGCGTTTTGCGCCATATTTAACGTCGCCTTTCAACGGATGCCCAATATGTGCCATCTGACAACGAATTTGATGGTGCCTTCCCGTTTCCAACGATACTTCCACTTGCGTATAATGCGTAAAGTTTTTCTGTACGCGGTAGTTTAGCTTTTCGCAAAAACAACAAGCCCAGAAGTGGGTCGGTCAAGGCGGTGAATAACTCCGCAAAAAACATTTCCCGGTTTTTGGTATTTATCCTTTAAAAACGCCTTGATATCCTCCGCCAAACATCGATCACCCGTTTTGTCTCCTTGAACTAGTTGACCGGCTCGTTTGTTCACCACGATGAGGTGATTATCTTCAAACATCACTTGACTAGGATCAAAAGCAATCATGCGGCCAAGCATTGCATATTATACGCTTTGTCGGGAAGTTCTATACCTGAAGAAAGAAACAACACTGAGCAACGCGAAGAAAATAATGGTATAAACTAACCACATGGGAAAAGTGCCCAAACCGTCTCCTTGTGCATACGAATGTAATCCAACCAACATGAAGTTTACCCCGAAGTAGGTAAATAGAATAGCCGAATAACCCCAAAACGACCATAGATTAAAGGTAAACGGACTCTTCAGACCGGGGATAAATCGTAAATGTAAGATGATGGCATACACTAAAATAGAAACCAAGGCCCAGGTTTCTTTTGGGTCCCAACCCCAATACCTTCCCCAGCTTTCATTCGCCCAAACACCTCCGAGAAACGTACCAATCGTTAGCATAAATATCCCAATAATCATCGTCATTTCATTTACGGCGGTGATTCGTTCTATGTGATTACTCAGTCGAAGGGCATTTTTCTGATTTCTTACGAGGTAGAAAATTAAATTAAGTAATCCTAGGATAAAGGAAAGACCCAAAAATGCATAACTGCTGGTAATAATCGCCACATGAATCATAAGCCAATAGGATTTCAACACGGGAACCAATGGGGTAATTTCAGGGTCAAGTAAATTGAGCTCCGATACGAAAAGCATCATGGAGGAGAGAATCAAGGCGACAGCCAAAGAAACCTCGACTTTTCGCAGAAATAACGCTCCGGAAAGTACCGTCACCCAAGCAATGAACACGATGGCCTCATATCCGTTACTCCAAGGAGCATGGCCTGAGATATACCAACGAAAGCCGAGACCTACTCCGTGATATACAAAAAACAAAGCGCTGAGTCCGAACATCAGGTTGCGGAGAATCTTGCTCCATGAAAATCGCTTTTCATCGTGGGATCGAAATAAGGTGATGATATAAAGCACCAAAAGCAACAAGCCAAGCATGATGTATCCACGGAAAACGCTTTTAAATATAGAAAGCTTGTTGTAGCTAATCTCCATGGCCACGCTCCGTTCCGATGGGACAATGGATTTACTTACGGAACGTTGGATTAATTTTAAGCTGTTCAACAAAGAAGTTGCATTGCTGTAATTACCGTCTTTCGATGCCTCAACTAATGCATAAAAATACTTAAGTGCGACAAGGTTTGAAATCGTATCTTGTCCTTGAATTTCCATGCTCATAGGCACATACCAACGGTTGTTTTGGTCGTTTTTCTTCGGAATAATGGTTAAAAATTGCCAGCTTACGGCTCCTTGAAAGACTTGAAACCGCTCCGTTAACTTGATCAATTTTTTATCGAATTCATCTTGAAATTTTTCAGCCTTCGCATGTGCGGCAGCATATTCTTTTTCAAATTTGTAACGATTATCGGAGGTCGTTAGGTCGTTTAAGGAACAATATTTCGCTAACTTCAGTCGCTCTCTAACTGCACTAGGAACCGAAATCATGGGTTCTTTCATCCAGTAACGGCCATACATATGCCAGCTAATTACGGTCTGAACGGCATTATAAGTTTTGTAACGGTTATTTCCATACACTTTCCGCAGTAACTGATCGCACAGGGTATGTAACGGAATAATTCTACCGCTTTGGTCTTGTACAAGCAACGAAGCCATTGCTTCGGAATGTTCTTCGCTTACCACCTGGAAAATTTTGGAGGGGTCTTCTTGTGCATAAAAGTTGGTCCCAAGGAGCAAAAACACGATGGCCAGGGTACTTTTGAGTTTTTTAAGGCGGTCGTTGAGGCCTCTAAAACGGCTTTTTGGAGCGAAAATGGATAAAATCATTCCAATCGACATGAGCAAATACCCTAAATAAGTAATGTTGGTGCCCCAAGTATCGTGATTCACACTCAATTTTGTGCCTTCTTCGTTTTCCGGTGTGGAGGGATTATCCAATTCATAAGAGGATTGAAAAAAACGGTATCCATCATAGTCGGTCACATGATTCATGAAGATATGTCTTCTGCTTCGATAGTTATTCTTGGGATCTTCAATCCGAATGTAGCTTTCAAACGAGGAGGGAGCCGATGACCCAGGGTAGTTCGATAGTTGGAAGTCCTCACAAATCACTTGGAACGGGAGCGATCTTTTTACCGCACCGTATTCTAATTGAATATATAGGCCATTCATTGAAAAATACTCAGGCTTTGGCATGTTGTTTTGCCCCCCCTTCAGTACTATTTTTTTTTGATCTTTTCCCGATTGAACTTGGAGGGTTAAATAATCCGGTCCTTGATTCTTTATGGCCGCCTTCTTTCGGCATTTTTTTGCATGGTAGTAAACATTTTTAAGCACAAATTGGTTTGATCCGGATTGGTATAGCGTTTTAACCTGAGCTGGAATCCACGAATTTATCGGAATGATTTGATAGGCCGAATCGGGAATTGGAAGGCCGGTTTGACGAGCTTGCATCATTCGTGTCATGGGCAACATCCGCAATTCTACTGCGCTCTTTAGCATGATTCGGCCTTCACGGAGTTTCAGCGATACTCCTGGATCCGAAGATTCTCCAAAGTTTATGGGTAAAGTGCCCGAAAGCAGTTTGTCTCCTTTCGCCAAATAGTTGGACTTCATTTGACCTACCACAACATCCAAAACCGCCTCCGGATATGAGGTGTTGATTTCAAACGTATCAATGGCATTGGAAATGAAGTGATCGAATTCCAAGGAAAGTTCTTTTCCATGGTGCTCCAAACGGTGGATAAAATGATTATTAATGTAAGACCAATCCGAAAGCCAAGTCGTGTAGGCTTTAACGGTCGAGGAGGACCCATCTCGAATGGATACGAGCAATTTTGGCTCCGCAGTGTAGAGGTAATCGACACTTTCGCCTTCACGCACCACCAATTGTCCTTCAAATCCTTGATAACGGGTTATTGCGGCTCCAACCATGATGATTAAAAAGGCGACGTGAAAACTCAACAAAGCAATTTTCTCCCGTTGCCACATGCGGTATTGGTAAATGTTGAATAACATCGCAACGGAAAGATAAACGAGTAAAACGGTAAACCACCCGGCGTTGTAAACCACAATTTTTGCTGCTTGAACGCCGTGGATCGACTCAATGAAAGTAGCTGCTCCAATGGCTGCAAGAAAGAAAAATAACCCTACGGCTACCCATCGCATGGAAAACACATTGAACAATATTCGATTCATGTTTTTTTTACAAAAATACGGAATGCATAGCTTAAACTGCCGATATTCTACATTTGGTAAGCTACTATTTTCATTGTAAGGTTCCCAAGCATCTAATAGAAAGTCCCGCTGCGCGGGACTCTATAAGGACGTCTCAAACTATCCGTTCACCGGGAAGCAAGAAACGAGAAAGCGCCCCGC
>RFQF01000069.1 GCA_009925805.1 Flavobacteriia bacterium
GGTTTCTTCGATAAAACACCCGCCAATTCATCTAATGAAGAAAACGATCCTGCGAGAATAATGTCTTTACCCAATTCGAAGCCTAAGTTGTCAAAAGCGGTTTTTAGCACCTCAATGATTTCTTTTTCGACAACCGGGCAACCTTTATTGCTCTTAGGGCCGGGAGTATTCGGGCAGTCGTCGTCTTTATCCAACAACCCATCGTTATCCGAATCTTGATAAGGACACCCCCCGTTTTCACGCGGTCCAGGAGTATTGGGACAACCGTCGTTTCGATCCAGAATTCCATCACCGTCCGAATCAGGCCATGGACAGCCCCGGTTTTCTGTAGGTCCTGCAGCGGTGGGACATGCATCAATATAATCATAAAGCCCATCACCATCGGTATCAGGACACCCTTTGTTTTCTTTGGGTCCGTAATTGTCGGGGCAAAGATCTTCTAAATCGGTAATGGAATCATGGTCTCGGTCGGGGCATCCTTTCATGTAAAGTTCTCCCGCAATTTCTGGGCATTGGTCTTTTGGGTCGATGATTTTATCGCCGTCGGTATCTGGGCAACCTTTAAATTCTGGTAGCCCAGCAATGTCAGGACAATCATCGAGCTTGTCAATTATTTTATCTCCGTCACGATCCGGACAACCATTAAAAGCCACCGGCCCAGGCTCAAAAGGGCATCCATCTTGCGTATCTTGTACGCCATCGCCGTCGCTGTCTGGACATCCCTTAAAGGCCCAAACACCCGGAGTTTCGGGACAAGCATCCATTTTATTGGAGACCTTATCCTTGTCATCGTCTTTAACTGCACCGTAGAGAATCGGAATCCTCAAACCAGCATACAGTTCCACCCCTTTCACTTTTCCACGAGCGAATAATGTGCGGTAATCGGTAATTCCCAAGGTAAGGGGTCCTAAACGTGTGGCAATACCGGTTCTTAATCCTGAATATCGGTTGTAAGCTATAGGAAAGTGAAATCCAATTCCGGCAAGGTCAAAACTCGGAGTAATGCTGAATTGGTTTGGAACTTTTACTTTGGTATCGGTTTTTTTACCAATCAGATTGATCATGGAGGTTGCATTGACATAAAACCCTTTCCAAATATGGTAATCGACCTGCAAGCTAAAAGCACTTGGAGTTCGCATATAAAAGGTAGAAGAAGTATCTTGAGTGGCTATCCAAGCGTTTCCAGGACTATGAATGAGGGAGTCGATAACTTTATCAAAGTCATGCAGGTTTTTTCCCGATTGAAATACGGTTAAATCGAACGGATTGGTCGATTTCGCGGAGAAATTTCTACTTAATCCGCCTTTCGTAAAGCGCATTCCACCAATATCCAAAAGCGAGGCACCGACGCGTAGCTTGTATTTATTTTTGTTTCTAGCCCAGATACCGGTTTTTCCGTCCATGTCGTATTGATAATCCTCATAACCTTGACGCCACTCATAAACACCTCCTAAATCCACACCAAGCCCCCATTTGGATGCGCGTGCAAAATAGTTTTGAGAAGTTCCATTTATATAGTCTTCGATGTTTTGGGAATAACCGTAATTAGCGTGCTCGGGCAAAAAGACCTACAGCTATTTTTGGATTGATGTGAAAATTCAAGTTGAACAAGTCGATTTGTATATTATTATACAATCCTAGGGTTCCCTTGGAATCTTTATTGTATTTACGAATAAGGAATCGGTCCATGAACGTTGAGTCGGGACTTGCCCAACTGTTGTAAACAGCTGTGTCTCCAAACGACTTACTCCACCAATAACCTCCGTTGCCCTCCGCCGTTCTCATGGCTTTTGCATCGAAATACCCAAAATTCTGGTACGCGTTGAAATTAAGCCCAACGATGTTTAAATCGAACGCAAATCGACCATCCACAAAACTTGCGGGCTGCAATTGCACACCCATACTCCCGGCGTAGTTACTGGTGGCAACGCCTAGGTAATTTTGTCCATAAACTATAGACCCCAGGAAAATCAGAATTAGGAGTAAGGAATTTTTCATGAATTCGAAATTTAATAAGAAGTGCTAAAGTTAAAAATTAAATTGAATCAAAAAATTACTTAAGTACGTGGTTATAGAACATCCGTTATGACCGAAAGCGGTGGCTTGCACTTCTCCTTGACTTGGTCGCTCTTCTTGGTCGATCAACGAACCATTTGTATCGAGGATTACCAATTTGTTGTTCAGTCCGTCCCGCAGAACGATCCGGTTTTGGTTCGTGCATAGTTGGCTTATTTCCTTCAATTCCGTGGTGGTTTTCCAACGTATTTTTCCTTGGACGGCTAAAGCTAAGGTACTTCCCTCGTAAAAGAGTTCACCGCTTTGCCCTTCCAGGGTAATAGACCCGCCGAATTTCCAGTAAGCAGGTACTTGAACTTCCGTAATTCCTTTGGCTGTATGCAATTCCATCCCCTTTTTTCCTCGAAAGAGGGCACCGTTTTCGGAAAATTGAACAAAGTCCGAAACATTTCCCTTGACATTCACTTTTTTTCCAGTGGTTAAGTCCAAAATGATGGTTTGCAGGTTGGTTTTTATTCCGATGCCAAATGTTCCTTGGAGCGAAAGACGGTGCATACTCAGAATTTTTTCCGGTAGTTGGTAGCGTTTTACAAGTTTTCCATTTTCTGAGGAATACATCATAAGCTCGTTGCCTTGAGCTATTCCAAAAACATGTTGTCCTTTAAGTTGGGTTACCACCGCTTCGCACAAGGTCACTTGGTTGATTGAAAACAGCGTTCTTCCCATGAAATCGATAACCGTTAAGTGCTTTCCGTCGTTGAGCAGAATATGGTCATTTTCAGAAAGGGAAGTTGCCAAACGTAGGGGCTTGAATACCAAGGCAACAGGCAATTCCTGCCGCCATTTTAAACTGCCGTTTTTATACCCGATAAGCTCATTTTCCGTTTCAATAATGACATTTCCTCTACCCGTTAAGGCACAAAATGACACCACAGGAGACCCAGGGTTCATGGTAAAGTAATTCTTGATGTTTTCAGTTTCTATCGGAGTTCGATTATCCGAAGTCTTCCGTATTATCGCAGTGGAAACTCGCCGGTCATCGATCCAGCTGAGCGACTCTCGAGTTGAAGGGGTTACTTTTCGATGGGAACATTTTCGAGGCAAAGATTCCAGGTCTTTTATGAATGGAGGTTTGGCTGCGTTTGTTTTTCGAATATCCAAGGCCAAAAGCAAGCCGTCTATGGACTTTTCCTCCGGAGAAATGTACCCGAAGCCGTCCCTGCTGAAAGCCACAAGTTTTGAAGGAGAGCCCCATTTTTCAAAAGCTTCACACACCCCCATTTGCTGAACGGTTGTTCGCTCCTTGTTTTCCTCGGGAATATGATATACTTCGTTAAGATAGGGGACAAGCTCCTGGTTTTCAGCTATATCAAAAATGAACACCGGAAATCCTTCGTAGGTAAGGATAAGGCCTCCGGTTTGAACGATTTTTTCCAAAGGACTAGTTCGAAAGACAGGATCAATGGACCGTAAATATTCCTTTTCGAAAAATTCATAGTACGATAAGTCTTCAGGAAGCAAGGATTCAAAAAGCGCAAGGTCGTCCACCAAAGGAATAGAGGTCTTGTTGGATTTCCTCACTTGATAGAGGATTTTTTCATCGGGTTTTATGTAATAATTATCAACGTTCCAAGCCGGAGTGGTTGGTTCAATGATACTGTAACTTGCCTGCCGATCTATGGTTATTTCGGGAAGCGTTCCTCGAGAAAGTTCCATGGAGTAATCGTAAAGCAACAGCTCCTTTCCTTGAAAAACTCCTCGGTAGTTTCCAAAATTAAAGGTTGCAGTTCCCGTTTTTTCAAAGGAAAAATTACCATGCTGAAACAAGGACCTTACCCGTTGAAAATTCCATTTTTCGTTCAGGGTAATGACCATTAAATTTCGGGTTTTACTCAGGTATGCGGTACTAAGGTTTCGAAGTTTGGGTTGAATTTCCGTAAATAAAGCAACGTTCCTTTGATTCGCATCAAGTTGAATTTCTCGTAGATTGAAGTCATTCGGATGATGCACCGCAATAATTTGTTCGTCCGCCGCAGAAAAATAGGAAACCAAGGATTGATCCTCCGAATAGGCAAGAATGGAAAGAAAGGCAAAACTCCCCCAAAAAAGAAGAAGGCCTGCCACGATTAATCCAAGAGCCCGTTTGATCACAGCGCAAAATTAACCCATAACCCCCGCTTGTTTATTGGGTTGGGATAATTTAAATCAACACCGCTATGTGGACTAATTTAGAACAATTCGGATTGAAGTGCTTTTTGAACTGGACTATACGTTTTCCGATGAAAGCGGGTAATGCCGTGAAGGGTTAATGCTTTTACATGTGTTTTTGTGGGATAGCCTTGGTTCGTTTTCCACCCGTACTGAGGAAATTGTTGGTCGAGCTGAGCCATGTACTCGTCACGGTAGGTTTTCGCTAAAATCGAGGCGGCAGCTATGGATTGATACCGTGCATCACCTCCAACGATGCAGTCGTGCGAAATGCCTCGGAAAGGCCTGAAGCGATTGCCATCAACCAGAATGTGTTTGGGATCAACCTGCAGGTTCGATAAGGCTTGGTGCATGGCCTCAATACTGGCGTTCAGTATGTTGATTTCATCAATTCGCTGCGGTGACACATAAGCAACAGCGAATGCTATGGCGGTTCTTTCGATCTCCGTACGCAACGTTTCACGTTGACGTTGTACGAGTTTTTTTGAATCATTTAATCCTGGAATGGGCACACCAAGGATCACCGCAGCTGCTACCACCGGACCCGCCAAACAGCCTCTTCCTGCCTCATCGCATCCCGCCTCGAGGCCCAAGGTCGTTTTTGAAAAAAGCAACGATACGTGTTCTTTTTCTCCCATGATTTTACTAAATTCGCTATTATTGTAGAATTATGAGGTATTTATTACATGCCGTTTTTTTGTTTTTCGGGTTTGCCATAGTGGCACAACAACAAACAATTAGCTCAAAAATGACCGTTGCTGAAATTCAAAAAGAGGCGAAGTCCGGCCATTTTCAATGGATATTTCCCGCAGGAACCACCTCCGAAAGCATCGATAATTTAGCGAAATATTACACCACCAGTTTTTCGTACACGTTCAATGCAGCATCTAAATGCGTGGATGTTTTTCCCGTGGTAGATTCGGAAAATACCCGCCGTGTAATGCTGCGTTTTCTTGGGGCTAACCAAGTCCATCAGATTTTAGTGGGCAATGAGACATTAGCACTCTATGCGTTCTATGAGAAATTCATGAAATATGATGGTCAATAATAGAATTTGGCTCTTTGGGGCTTGTGTCATAGGATTCTTGTGGAGTTGCGCTTCCACGAAACATGCCTACGGGCCCGTAAAAGTGAATGCATCTGAAGCGATTTCGGTGGCACAACTTGTTGATTACATGAATCGATCCACCGCTGCCCAAGCTTTTACCATCAAAGCGCCTTTAACAGCCGTCTGTCAAAATGCAGGTTGCTGGGTTCAAGTAGCTAAACCGGATGGAAAACCGTTAATGGTTCGGTTCAAAGACCACTTTACCATTCCCCCCACTACACCTATTGGAACAGAGGTTTACATTCACGGGATTGCTACTTGGGATACGGTTTCGGTGAAGGCTCTCAGGCATTTTGCGGAAGACGCCGGAAAAAGCATGGATGAAATCAATCACATTACCCAGCCAGAATTCAAACTGAACTTCCAAGGAGATGGGATTAAATGGGACCCAAGTAAAAGCAAATAATCATCCAAAAAGCCAAAGCCGTTCCTAGGAGTTAAGGTTGAATCTTGAAAGTATAGCATCGCTCGTGGGTTACCAAAAAATCCAACGGGATGTCCGTTGCTTCGGAAGGGATATGATCGATGGGAGCAAAAAGGTTGAGCCCAATTTTAAGTGCATCGGGACGGCATTGCGTTAAGAATCGGTCGTAAAATCCTTTGCCGTATCCCAATCGATTGCCCTGCAAATCAATTCCAAGCAATGGAACAAGAATAACATCCAACGTTTTTGGATCGATGCTTTTTGCGCGGTTTTGAGGTTCGGGGATTCCGTAGGGATTGTTCGCTAGAGGGTCTCCGGGTGAGTAAGGATAATGGTCCATGATACCGGTAGTAAAATCGCTCACCGGCAGATAGATGCGGTTTTTGTCGGAAAGCACTTCCAGGAGTTGAAAGATGTCCACTTCCTTTTTAGTTTCCATAGTCGCAAAGCATGAAATGTGCTTGTGCTCAAACGAAAAATGAGCTAGAAAACGTGCAGTGAGTTCTTCCGATCGCATTTGCAGTTCCTCCTTGTTAAGGGCCAACCGCTCGTGAAGGAGTTTTTTTCGAAGGAGTGATTTCAAAGCGCTATTATTCACGATTTTTTTTATCTTTACAAAAAAAAGGTTGAGTTGTAAATATATTCACTTTTTGTTGATTGTGGGGATTCATGCTGCAATCTTGGCTCAATCCTCAGACGACGAGCGCACAGAAGAAGCGTTTGTTCCGAAAACCTTTGCCTCCACACGCATCATTTGCGGACATTCCGTAGAAACCCTACCGAAAGGAACGATGGATTTTAGAATAGAACATCGTTTTGGGGATATGTTTGGAACGAACGGAGGCGCACAGAACATGTTTGGCTTTGATAACCTTTCGGATATCAGGATTGCCTTGGAGTATGGAATTACCAAAAATATGATGGTTGGCTTTGGTCGCTCCAAAGGGTCTAGCGCTCCGTTCCACTCGCTGTTGGACGGTTTTGCCAAATATAAAATATTAGCCCAAGGTAAGAGTAGCCCTATATCATTAACCGCGGTTACCGGGTTAACCTTTACCTACATGAAAGCTTCGAATGATATTTCGCAGGTAAATCATTTTCCAAAATTGAGTCACCGATTTGCTTACTTTACGCAAATTAACGCAGCTCGGCGTTTTGGAGATCGGTTAAGCTTGGCCTTGATGCCAACCTTGGTGCATCAAAATTACGTTGCAGCAAATGATCAAAACGATGTATTTGCTCTAGGAGGGGCTATTCGCTTTAAATTAACCAGCCGGTTTGCTTTATTGACCGAATACTATCATACGTTTGCGTCGGAAGGATTGCGACCAACGAGCATGTATAAGCGCAGCTTAGCCTTTGCTTTGGAGTGGTATACTTTTGGGCATACCTTTATAATAAACGTGACCAATGCCGCGGGAATAGGAGAAACACAATTTGTGAACAATACCTATTCCGATTGGTTAAAAGGTCAGTTTAGGATAGGTTTTTGTGTAGCAAGAAAATTCAGTTGGGAAAAAGAATAATTAAATTGATGGATATGAAACGTTATTTTTTCTTCATGGGGTACGGAATCGCATTGATGCTTTCTACTTCCATGGCTTTTGCCCCGATGGGGGACTATGAGGTTACAAAAGGCCATTCCATTGCTTTCAAGAGCGCAGACCCCTCAGGCAAATTTAAGTCCATTACAGGAACGGTTACCTATTCATCGAGCGCTCCTACGAGTGCCACCTTCGACTTGGTAATCCCGGTGGATTCCATAAGCACCGGTAATGGGCTCATGAATAAGAAGGCAATGACGAAAGAATGGTTCGACCAGTCTACCTACCCCAACATTAAATTTAAATCTACAAGCGTTACCAAGGATGATAAAGGGGAGCTTCAAATCAAAGGGAATTTGACCATTAAAGGAGTTACCAAGGAATATACCGTGCCAGCGTCGGTTTCGGGAAGTGAGGCAAAGTACCTATTCAAAGGAACCTTCTATGTAAACAGAATCGATTTCGGGGTGGGTAAAAAAAGCGAAACAGTTCCCGATAAGATGAAAATTGTGTACGAATTGCCGGTAGCAAAAAAAACGAATAAGAAATGACTCGATTTTTAGTTTATGGAATTCTAACAGCGGTTTTATCCTCGACAGCAGTGGGCGTGTATTTGCATTATTTTTACGCCATGGAGTTCGATGAAAGCTTTAAAGTTATGCCTATATGGCGCGTAATTTCCATTTATTGCTCCATTGCCCTCGTGAGTGGTATCGTCGTCTATTGGGTGAACAAAAAATTTCAATTTAAAGGTATTTTGATGCTGAATGTCCTGGTAGTCCTCGTAAGTATTGCGAGCATAGGTTTGCCAATAACCTATGCGAACAGCGAAATAGATACTACTTTTTTACCGGTTGCTGCAATTCCGGCACATTTCATCCTCCCCCTCGTTTGGCTTGGATTACAGCCATTCCTTTTTATCTCAAAAAAAACACAACTATGATTCGAATGATCAATGCTTCATTTGTGGGACTATTAAAACCAATAGGAATATTGTTAATGGTTTCCTTTTGGATGGTTTCATGCGCAAAAGAAAAGGTTAATTATTCGCAACCTCCAAATTGTCCTGACACCGTTTCTTTCAATGCAGTAATACTCCCGATGGTTCAGTCCAACTGCACGGGATGTCATGGCTCGGGCAACGGTACAGGCTATACCCTCACAAATTATGCAAACATTTCGTCGCATGCCGATGCCGTTCTTGGTTCCATGCGGGGAAGTGGCTATCAATTAATGCCTCAAGGTGGACCTGCTCTTCCCGATTCTGTAATACAAAAAGTAGCATGTTGGATATATCAAGGAAAATTAAACAATTAAAAAATAAGTCTATGAAAAAAGGTTTTTTTGTGCTCTCCGGTTTGATGGTTTTTGGTGTTAGTTCGTTTTTGTGGAATTTAACACCATCTACCCCGCATTATCAACTTTCTCCATTGAATTCAGGCGGTGCTTCCGCAGGAAAAACAGGGGCGCCTGGAGAAACAAACTGTACGCAATGCCATGCGGGAACGGTACAGAATGGAACCTCTGAAAACGTATTAGTGGTAAGTCAAGGGGGTAATCCTGTAAGCAATTATGTCCCAGGACAACAGTATACTGTGACGTTAACCATGGTTTCTAATCCTACGAAGCGCGGATTTCAGGCTACTGCACTCACTTCTGCGAATGCGATGGCAGGTTCGTTTACCGGAGTAGCAGGAAACACTTCTATTAACGGAACTACTAAAAAATATGCTAACCATACTTCAACCAGCAACACCAGTGCCGCTGCACCGGCGTGGAATTGGACATGGACCGCCCCTGCTTTAGGCACAGGAAATGTCACTTTTTATGTGGCTACGAATAAAACGAACAATAACGGAAATGATAATGGAGATCAGATTTATTTATCGCAATATGTTATTCAAGAGGCTTCTAATGCAGGGCTTGAAGAGACAAAGGATGCAAGTTTTGCAGTCGTTGGGGTGTCCAATGAAGCAATAACCCTTAATGCGAGTGCCTCAGTAGACCAAATAACCGGGGTTAGCATCCACGATCTTAGCGGAAAAATGATTTATTTTACCCCTCAGGTACAAAATCAAAACGGTGTTTTCACGATTGCCCGTCCCGTTCAGATGCAGCAAGGGCTCCATTTTATCACTTTTCAAGCGAATAAAACGCTTATTACGCGAAAAATATCGTTTTAAGCTTCGTTGAAATCTTCTTGTAATAGCCTGTTCTTTAGAGGGTTCCCCAAAAAAGCGTTTTGTATTGCAACCTTTTTCGAACTATTGTTGTAAAAGGCTTCACATTTTTAGCAAATTAATTTTTTTCATAGAACGAAACCTTGTAACTTTGCACCCGCTTTGAAAGAAAAAACGTTTTCATCAAGGTGAAGTGTAAAAAAAAGAATTAAGTTTTTGTGAGATTGAAAAAAATAGTGTAGATTTGCACCCCTCTAACAAACGAAAGAGGTGTTTTTTGGATTAAAAATGAAGTGTTTTTAATCTACTTTAAAGTTCATTGACGTATTGAGAAACAAAGGAAACAGCGTTTTTAAAGAATAAAACGACATCTCGAGCTCTTACAAATTCACGTTATTTTACAACGGAGAGTTTGATCCTGGCTCAGGATGAACGCTAGCGGCAGGCCTAACACATGCAAGTCGAGGGGCAGCATAAATTAGTTTACTAATTGGTGGCGACCGGCGCACGGGTGCGTAACGCGTATGCAACCTACCCTGTACTGGGGGATAGCCCGGAGAAATTCGGATTAAGACCCCATAGTATTACGGAACCGCATGGTTTTGTAATTAAAGGTTACGGTACAGGATGGGCATGCGTCCTATTAGCTAGATGGTGAGGTAACGGCTCACCATGGCTACGATAGGTAGGGGGCCTGAGAGGGTGATCCCCCACACTGGTACTGAGACACGGACCAGACTCCTACGGGA
>RFQF01000070.1 GCA_009925805.1 Flavobacteriia bacterium
TTCCTTGGTGCCTAATTCAGACTTGCCAATTTTTGCAAGGTAGCAGCTATATTTCCCACGAATAGGGTTTCTTGAAGTGGATACATCGCTGAATCGATGGGGGCTACGATAAACGTAAAATCCGGGTTAATAAGTTCCAGCGCACGATACGAACCTTTTGTTAATTGAGGTGCGCTTGAGGCCTTGCACTCAATGGCAATTACCTTGTTGTTTAATTCCAAGACCAAGTCGATTTCATCTCCTGTTGCCGTACGGAAAAAATATGCCGGACAATTAAAATTAGCCAACAATTGCTCTATCACCAAACCTTCCCACGAAGCGCCAACAATGGGATGACCAAAAAGGGCTTCCATATGTTCTATGCGCAACAATTGATGTAAAATACCCGTATCTCGCACATATATTTTAGGCGATTTGACCATACGTTTTTTTACATTCATTTCATACGGAGGTATGGATCGTAAAACAAAAGTTTGTTCAAAAATATCTATGTATTTACGAATGGTAGGATGGG
The DNA here is from genome assembly GCA_009925805.1 of Flavobacteriia bacterium. Taxonomy (GTDB): domain Bacteria; phylum Bacteroidota; class Bacteroidia; order Flavobacteriales_D; family Crocinitomicaceae; genus UBA952. The sequence continues at coordinate 515 of RFQF01000070.1, forward strand.
TCAAATCCATGGAGCTAGCGAGTTTACTCAAGTTCAACGTTTGTCCATGATTATGAGCGCATATCGTTAGGAAACGACGAAGTTTCAACGCGGGAATATCAATTCCAAGCTGAGGAATATCACGTTCTACGTAGGTTTTGATGTAATTTTCCCGCCAAATGGTGCTAAATTCATCATTTTCAGATAAAAGACTGCTGGGATAGCCTCCTCGATTCCAAAAAATAGGTAAAGGCGTTTCTGAAACCTCATTCATTAGAAAAGGAGTCAAATAAAGAAATCCTATTCTTCCTGCTAGTGACTCTGAACTTTTTTGAATTAAATCACGAGAAGCGGATCCCAGCAAAATGAACCTACCATTTTGTCTATTTTCATCAACGATACTTCTCAAGCTACCGAATAACTCAGGAACCAATTGTATTTCATCCAAACAAATGACTTTTTCTTCATGGGCTTTGAAAAATAAACGAGGGTCCATGAGCTTATTTAGGTCTTCCTGATTTTGTAGATCGAGGTAAATTCCATGTTGAGCCGCTGAAATAAAGCGCTTTACGACGGTGGATTTTCCGCATTGACGGGGTCCCAAAATCGCTACAATCGGAAAGATTTGTAGGTATTTTTGAATTTCATCTTCTATACTTCGGGGAATGTACATCTCTTTACAGCTTGAATATGAATCACAAAGATACGCAACCTTGTTTTTTTGTGCAAATTGAAACTGAAACTTTCAATTTACATGGTTTTTGTGTGTGATGAAGTGGCTTGAATTTATCGAATCTACAAGGATATAGATCAGTAACACAAGGTCATTTTATCCCCCGCTTCTTTTTAATGTTCTCGTAAGCGTCCTGGATTTGTTGGAATTTTTCCTTGGCGCCTTTTTCATATTCCGGACCTAATTGAGCTACTTTATCGGGATGGTAAGCGATGGCCATTTTTCGGTACGCTTTTTTGACCTCATCGTCACTTGCTGTTGCCTCAATGCCCAAAATTTTATAATCCGATTCCGCGTTGCGGTAAAACATGTTTTTGATACTGTCAAACTCCAATGCAGGAATACCTAACTTATTGGCAAGTTCCTGAATGCTTCGTACTTCGCTATCGTCTACGTGCCCATCGGATTTGGCAATTGAGAAAAGATAGTGCAGCAATTGAACACGCCCTTCAATAGGGAGACGTTGCCGAATGTCAGCACAAATTTCATTGACCGGAATATTTCCGCTATCTAAAAAATGTTTTAATACCTGAAGGTGTTGCGTCGTAAATTGATTACCAAACTGGGCATTGAAAAAGCTTTTCACGTAGTCTAACTCTACCCTTTTTACGGTTCCATCGGCTTTCATTACTACGGCTGAAAGCGCCATGAGCATCGTTGGAAAGTCGTATTGCGTTGCCCTCTGGCGGTAATAATCAAAGCCGGAAACGCTTTCTTGGTTGCCAGAATCCACAGGTCTAGTACCTCTACTTACGAAGTCGATGATACTGCCGATGGCAAAGCCTATGATGCCAAACCTAAACTTACCCGTAAGAATCATGAGGCCAAGGCCCAGCAACCACTTGTACAAGCTGTTTTTTTTAGTAAAATTACTAAGATTCTATCATTCCGTTCACAGAACGGTGGATGAAATCTGTCAGTGCTTCGCCTTTTAGCAAGCCTTGCGATAACATCGCCAAATCTACCAATTGTTTTACGGTATCTTTCTGGCGGGCACTTTTCATTTTCAATAACTTACCCATGACAGGATGGTTTTCATTCACCACAAGTTGGTACATTTCAGGAAAAGCTCCGTAAAATCCGCCACCGCCCATACGCTGTTGTTCCATCATTCTTCGAATAAACTCGGGCTGCGTGATAATTATGGGGGCATCGCTTTCGGCCATGCTCTCCAATTGTACGGTGTACTTTTCTTTATTTACAACTTCTTCAAATAGGGGTTTAAGTTTCTCCTCCTCTGCCTTACTTAATTTGGAAGGAATTTCTTCCCCTTTATCAATGAGTTTTTCTAAACTGTCTGAATCTACCCGCGAAAAACGCACCTTTTCGTTGGTTTGTTCTAGTTTTTGAATCCAATGTGGCGCCAAAGGTCCCTCCAACACCACCACATCATATCCGCGGTCCTTCGCTTGTTTTACATACGCAAATTGTCCTTCCGCGTCGGAAGTATATAAAATGATCTGTTCTTCCTCCTTGTTGGTTTGCAAAGGTTTAATTTTCTCAAGGTATTCTTCTAGGGTGAAATAAGTCCCCTCGGTGTTTTTCAGAAGCGAGAAATTTTTCGCTTTTTCAGCGAATTTTTCGTCCGACAACATCCCATATTGCACGAAAATGTACAGGTCTTTCCACTTGTCTTCAAAATCCTTACGGTCTTTGTTGAACATTTCGGCTAACTTATCGGCCACTTTTTTGGTGATGTGCGAAGAAATCTTTTTCACATTAGCATCGCTTTGCAAGTAAGAGCGGGATACATTCAGCGGAATGTCCGGAGAATCGATGACGCCGTGAAGCAAGGTTAAGAACTCCGGAACAATTTCTTCAACACTGTCCGTGATGAACACTTGATTACTGTACAGGTTGATTTTGTTGCGTTGCACCTCCACGTTTTCCTTAATTTTTGGAAAATAAAGGATTCCAGTGAGGTTGAAAGGGTAGTCCACGTTCAAGTGGATGTTAAAAAGAGGTGCATCAAAGGTACTCGGGTACAATTCCCGATAAAATCCTTGATAATCTTCTTCGGTCAGTGAGGCCGGCGCTACCGTCCAAGCGGGTTTTACATTATTCACTTGATTCGGCACCTCAACCGCAACACGTTTCACATTGCCTTTGTCGTCTTTTTCGCCTTCTGGAGAATCAATGTATTCGGTTTTTGTGCCAAAAAACACAGGAATAGGTAAGAACTTACAGTATTTGGAAAGGATGCCTTGAATTCTGTTTTTTTCGTTGAACTCCAACGCATCTTCGTTGAGGTACAGGATGATGTCGGTTCCTCGGGTGGATTTTTCAATTTCGGTAAGTGTGAATTCGGGAGACCCGTTGCTTTCCCACTGTACCGCTTTAGCTCCTTCATGCCGTGATAAGGTTTGAATTTGCACGCGCTCTGCGACCATAAAAGCCGAATAAAATCCGAGACCAAAATGCCCAATGATTTGTTCTGCGCCTTCTTTTCCTTTGTATTGATTTACAAATTCTTCTGCGCCAGAAAAGGCAATTTGATTAATGTATTTGTCGATTTCTTCTTCAGTCATTCCGATACCGAAGTCACGAATCGTTAAGGTTTTCGCCTCGCGGTCTTGGATCACCTCTACGTTTAATTCGCCAAGTTCCCCTTTATATTCCCCGTTGGCGGCCAGCACTTTCAGTTTTTGCGAAGCGTCTACGGCGTTGGAAACCAATTCACGCAAAAAGATTTCATGATCGGAATAAAGAAACTTTTTAATTATGGGAAAAATATTCTCCGTTTGCACATTTATTTGACCTGTTTTCATAGTTTTTCTAATATTTTGGCCGCGCAAAGTCAACTAATATACCAACCCAAACCTTATGACAGTTTGGCATAAATGCACGTTTGAGTTCGTGCAATTTGTCCTGAGTCCTTTAAAATATTGGTATTTTTGTCGGTGTGATATCGTATCTGTTGTTCTGCTTAGGATTTCTTGGTGTTGGGGCTGTTTTGGTTTTTACAAAAGCGGTCAGAGGGCTGTCAACCAAAGCCAAGGCGGCGGTATGGATGTCGAAAGGAATTGCGGCTTTGGCGCTGATCGTAATTTATACCCAAGTATATCCGGTGCGAAATGAAGCCGATATTTTCAAGTATTTCGATGACTCGAAAGTGCTTTCTCAGGTTTCCCAAGAAAATTCGCGTGCATTTCTAAGAATCATGGTTGGTGCAACGCAAGAAAGGGATACGGTATATTTAAATCGCATGAACTATTGGTTCAGGTCCTACGATCATGGGATAACCAATGATAACCGACTGATCATTCGCATTAACGCGGTTATGAATCTGCTTACCCAGAGCCGTTATGAATTGAATCTCAGCCTTTTTCTCGGTTTATCCTTTATTGGCGGTTTTTGGATCTACCTGTTTCTAGGCCATTTTACGCGATGGAAGTCCGTTGCGTTTATCTCCGCATTCTTGGTTCCTTCCACGCTTTTTTGGTCGAGCGGAATTCTTAAAGAAGCCGTGCTTATGGCTGCGTTAGGCGGGTTTTTGATTTCCACGCTGCGTCTTACCAAACGTTTCCAATGGAAGGAGTTGATTTTGGGTTGTTTAAGTTTGTGGATTCTATCCAACTTGAAAATTTACATTCTATACTCCTTGATTCCCGCTATGCTTCTTGTCATTGGATACAGCTGGTTTAAATCGCGTATTAAAACCCTGGTTTGGACTCTTGTGTGGGTTCTTGGTTTTTATGGTATTATGGCGCTGATTTTTCCATCTTGGAGTTTGATATCTACCTTGCAAGGAAAACAATTCGATTTTATTCAAATGGCAAAAGCCGTGCATGCGGGAAGCCAAATTTGGATTATTCCAATGGATGGAACGTGGTTTACGATGCTCAAGCTGGTGCCTTTGGGAATTTTTAATACCATGTTTTATCCGCACCTGTTCATGGTTAAGAACGCTTTGACCGCCATGGCTTTTTTAGAAAATACCGCATTGTTGCTAGCGCTCGGAGGATGTCTTTACGGAATTCTTTGCAAAAGAGGATTTTCCTATTGGGGTTGGGGTTTTCTCCTGTTCAGCTTTACCGTTTTTGCTCTCGTAGGAATGACCGCCCCCGTAGTTGGAGCGATGGTTCGCTATAAGGCTCCCGTTTTACCTTTTTTGGTTTTTGCAATAATTCATGCCCAACCTAATTCCTTGTTAAGGTATCTTGAACATCATAAATTTACGCAATGGTTAACTACGCAATTATAACAGGGGCATCCTCCGGATTCGGTGCCGCCACAGCACGCGTCTTGGCAGAAGAAGGCTACGGATTGATTTTGTTGGCGCGAAGGAAGGAGAAGTTGGAACAACTGAAAAGCGAATTATCCGGTGCTCCGGATGTCCGTGTTTACCCACTGGATGTTCGCGACGACGAGGCGGTGGAGCGTTGGGCGAACGCATTAGATCCTGCAGTTAAAAAACACATTGCGCTTTTGGTGAATAACGCTGGTCTTGCTGCCGGAAAGAATACCATCGATGAAGGATTGTTGAGCGATTGGGAACAAATGATTGATACGAATATTAAAGGATTGCTGTACGTATCCAAAGCGGTAATTCCTTGGATGAAACAGGTGCTCCAAGGAACAATTATCAACATCACCAGCATCGCCGGAAAAGAGGCATATCCGCAAGGAAATGTTTATTGTGCCACTAAAGCTGCGGTAGATCATTTGACGAAATCCATGCGCATGGATCTTTTACCTTTTGGTATTCGGGTAAGTTCCATTGCTCCTGGAGCAGCCATCACAGAGTTTTCCCTGGTCCGCTTCAAAGGAAATGAAGCCGCAGCCGATGCAGTCTATCAAGGGTTTGAACCATTGCAGGCTCATGATATCGCCGAAACGGTTCGATTTATCGTAACGCGTCCAGCGCACGTATCCATTCACGATTTGGTCATTATGCCGTCAGCTCAAGCGTCGGCCACCATGTTCAATAAAAAGGCTATTTAGAAAAGGGTTTCCTGCCAGGTTGAAAAGGATGTTGAATCCACCAATTGAGCTTCCAATAAGAAATCCAGGGTGCTTTCCAAGGAAGTTGTAAGGGAAACCTTTTGGGTGTTCCATTCCGTCTCTTCTAACCAACGCGCTACTTCTTCTTGCTTTAAATGGTATCTCCAGGCTAACGCTGCGGCAGAACTTCTTTCTTTTTTCAAATGCAAAGCATAGCTTTGAACAACAGCAATGATGCGTCGCAACACGTCGCGATGTTCCGGTAAAAGCGCACTTCTGCAGGCAATGACAAAACAGGGCCAAGGCGTGTTTATTTGCCCGATGCTGCGGCAGCTTCCTTTATCTACAAAGGGTTGGGTAGTGTACTTTTCCCATAAAAAAAGATCAGCTTCGTTATGTTCTAAGGCCCAAATGCCTCCATAAACGTCTCCGATGACGTTGAATTTAAGCGAAGTGATTGGAATATCGAATTGCTTCGCGAGCACATAGGCCATCAGGTGAGAACCCGAACCAAAGCGGGAAATTGCGAAAGTAGGCGTAATAAAATCCTTGGGTGTTCTTGCTACGCTTTTCTCGGGAATGTGGATCCCCCATTGCAAAGGACTGGTTACGTAAACATCCAGAATTTTGGCTGGACATCCTTGTAAAATGGCACGCGCAATTCCTTCCGATAACAACACCGCAATGTCCAAGGAACCGGTTTCGAGTCCTTTAATCATTTGTCCGGTACCACCAGTCATATCCGACCAATGCAATTCCACGTTCAAATCATCAAAAGCCCGATGTTCGATGGCTAAGCGCCAAGGATAATTAAAATGTTCAGGAACTCCCCCAATTTTAAATTGCATACTATTGGGTAACAAATTGTTTTTCAAATAACTCGTGGTAGGCCCCTTTTTGGCTTAACAGTGCTTCATGAGAACCGGATTCAATGATTTTACCTTTATCCATGACACAAATACGATCAGCACGTTGGATGGTAGACAATCGATGGGCAATAACAATGGAACATCGGTTCTTGGTAACTTTAGAGATTGCTTGCTGAATCAGTAATTCCGATTCGCTATCAATGCTGGAGGTTGCTTCGTCGAGAATTAGAATAGTGGGTTTGTAAACGAGCACGCGGATGAAGGCGAGCAGTTGCCGTTGACCTGTTGAAAGGGCTCCTCCTCGTTCACCGATAACATAATCGTACTGGTTGGGCAAGTGCTCAATGAACTCGTGTAAACCAATTTGTTGTGCTGCTTGAATTACTTCTTCTCGACCAATGGCGGGGTTTCCGAGCGTGATGTTATTATGTATTGTATCCGAAAATAAAAAGACATCCTGTAAAACAAAGCCTAGATGACGGTTCAGGGTAGCTCTCGAAACACTTGAGATGTCCACACCACCGATGCTGATTTGACCTTGTTGCGGCTCATAAAACCGGCCGAGTAAACTGATGAGGGTGGTTTTACCTGAACCTGTTGCCCCAACGATAGCCGTCATTTTACTTGCTTCGATGGTGAAGGAAAAATCCTGAATTACTGGAAGTTCGGGATTATACCCAAAGGTAACTTGATGGAAGGATATGTCGCCGGGATGGAATTCCTGCGAACCGTTGGTTTCCATTTCAAGATTGGCATCGTCGTCCAAAATAGCAAATAGGCGTTCAGCACGAACGGCCCCGCGTTGTATAATGTTGAACTTATCGGCCAATTGCCTTATGGGGCGGTAAAGTTGTTGAATCCAAAGCGTAAAAGATATGATAGTTCCGTAAAGCTGCGATAATTCCGTTTTACTTTTACCTCCTACCAACAGGGCACCCCAAACCAACAAAAACCCGATGGATAGCGAGCTGAGTAATTCTACGACCGGAAAGAAAATGGAGTTAGCCCAAACCGCGTTGATGTGTGCTTGTCGGTGCTTGCTGTTAATTTCTTGAAATTCCAAGGAGGTTTTTTGTTCTCGATTGAACAGTTGTATCAGCCCGATCCCCATGAGATGTTCTTGCACATAGGTGTTCAACCTCGAGACTTGAGTTCGCTCCATTTGAAAGGATTTTTTCATCGCTTTGGCAAAAATGCGGGTTGAAAAAATGAGCAAAGGAACGGGAATTAAAGCCAGTAGCGTGAGCTTCCAATCCACGTAAAACATTAGTCCTAAGATGACAAAAAGCGTTATCAGGTCGCCAAGTATCTCCATCAATCCTGCGGAAAACACTTCGGAAATGGCTTCAACATCGCTCACTATGCGGGTTACCGAATTTCCCACCGGTGTGTTGTCAAAAAACGATGCTTTGAAATGCAGTATTTTGTTGAATACCCGAAGACGTAAATCACGAATCACCGATTGCGCGAGCAAATTTGAAAAGTAGGAGCTTACCCAAATGACTAAGGATTCCAAAATAAGTAATCCGAAAATCCAAGCCAAAAACACCATCAATAAATGCGAATTGCTGGATTTGATGATATATAAATCCACAGCACGCCCAATAAGCCAAGGACGTAATGGGCCAAGAATGGCCAACGTTAACACGGCACTTAACGAAATGGCTAGTAACCCTCGATAAGGCTTAACCTCTTTGAACAGACGGATTAAAAGGGATCCAAAGGAAGAGGTCAATGCCATGGGGCAAAGTTACCCAAAAAAGACGGAGGTTTATTTAATAGGAACCCCTTTTGAGCTAAAGGTCACCAAATTTTCTGCTTTAGGTAGGCAAAACGAAAACGTACTCCCTTGGCCCAACGTACTGCGTAAGGTTATGGTTTGATCGTGTAATTCTAAAATATGTTTAACAATCGCCAAGCCTAATCCGGTACCCCCTTCATGGCGGTTTCGGCTTTGCTCCACCCGATAAAAGCGTTCGAAAAGGCGTTGCCAATGTTTTGGATCAATGCCGATACCGTTGTCGGTAATTTGAATGAGTAAAAAATCCTCTACCGAGGTAATGGTGATTTTTGTATGACCGCCCTCCATGCCGTAGAGGATGGAATTTTTAATCAAGTTGACGAAAACCTGAGAAATACGCTTTTTATCCCCGTTCACCAGGAGAGGCCCATATTCTTCCGTAAGCTCCAGGGTGATGTTTTTTTCTTTGGCCATCCAGTCGAGTGATTCAAAGGTTTCGCGAATCAATTCCACCAGATTAAAAGGACGTTTCTCAATGGCAATTTCGGGATTTTCCAACCGCGTAAGGTTGTCTAAGTCCTCTAAAAGTTGAATCATACGATCGCTGGCTTTTCGTGCGCGCTCCAAAAATTTATTCCTCAATTCTGGTTCATCCGCCGCTCCGTCGATGAGGGATTCTAAGTAGCCTTGGATGGAAAAAACCGGAGTTTTCAATTCGTGGGACAAGTTCCCGATGAATTCTTTGCGAAAGTCGTCTTGCGATTTTAAGGCTTTAATTTCTTCTTGCTTTGTAATTGAAAGTTGCTCTACATGGGCTTCTGCCTGCGAAAGTAAGGTGCTAAGTTTATTGCCTTTTAATTTCGGTGGCGCTTGAACGGAATGAAATATCTTCCGCAATCGATATTCTACAAATCGCCGAATTCCTCGGTTTAGGGTAATGTAGAAAACGATTCCTAATACAATGAATAAGGTTAACGAGAGAAAGAAGTTGAGTGAGAAATAGTCGGAAATGAGAAATAGGGAATAACTGCTTAACGATGCGATAAAGCAAACCACCAATAAAAAGTACTCAGGCTTTTCTAGTTTCATGGCTGGTTAAAGGTATATCCGACCCCTTTGATGGTGCGAATATACGATTCTCCCAGTTTTTCTCTAAGTTTACGAATATGCACGTCAATGGTTCGTTCACCAACCACCGTTTCATTGCCCCATACTAACGACAGTATTTGTTCCCGATTAAACACTTTCCCGGGCCTGCTAGCCAACAATTCAAGCAGTTCGAATTCTTTTTTGGGAAGTTGATGTTCTTGTTGATCTACGATAACTACAAAACGCTCTCGGTCAATCGTAATTCCCGAATCTTGATAAGGAACTCCAGGTGTTCCTGAAATCGATAACCTGCGC
>RFQF01000008.1 GCA_009925805.1 Flavobacteriia bacterium
CACCACCCCAGGTTCTTACGACATTACCTTTAACAACGGTGTTGGCTCGATGCCTTTTGATTGTGCCATAACCAAATTCAATCCGTCGGGAACGAATTTGTTGTATTCCATTTATTTTGGAGGTTCGGGAAATGAAACGCCTCACAGTATCGTGGCTGGGCCCACGGGTGAGTTGTATGTTTACGGAGTAACCTGTTCGAGTAATTTCCCCATAACGAACGGAGCCTATGATGGTTCGTTTAATGGAGGTCCTTCCGTAACGGAAAATTCGCTTACCTTCAATGGAAGTGATATTTTCATTGCGCGATTCAGCACCAACGGAGCCAACCTTATTGCCTCGACCTATTTAGGGGGCAACAACCTGGATGGATTGAACATCAACACCTTACATTACAACTACGGCGATCAATTTCGAGGAGAAATCATCTTAGATGGCTCTGGGAATGTTTACATTTCAAGTACCACGGCCTCCAACAATTTTCCTACGACACCGGGGGTTTATTCAACATCATTGAGCGGAAATCAAGACGCGGTGGTTTGCAAGCTCAACAACACGTTAACCAGCTTACTTTGGAGCAGCTATTTTGGAGGAAGCGGATCCGAATCGGGCAATTCCATTGATCTTAGCCCAAACGGGCAGGTGTATGTAGCGGGAGGCTCTACGTCTCCGAATTTCCCAGGAGTGGGTTCAGGAAATACGCTGAACAACAACGGAGGGATTTCCGATGGGTATTTAGCGCGGTTTAATCCATCGAACGGAAGTGTTACTTCTGCTACCTTTTTAGGGGCTAACGAATATGATCAGGCTTATTTCGTGCGATGTGATCCATCGAACTTGGTCTATGTTTACGGGCAGACCGAATCGAATTGGGCTATTACTCCTGGATGTTCGGGAACGCCTAATTCGGGTCAGTTCATCCGTAAGTACGACGGCACTTTACAAAACATACAATGGAGTACCGTTTTTGGCGCAGGTACCGGTCATGTTGAAATCTCCCCTACGGCTTTCTTGGTATCCGATTGTTATGAAATTTATGTAGCCGGTTGGGGAGGTCAATTGAACGCAAATAGCAGTGTTTCGCAAGCCACGCATTCTACCACCAACGGATTTATTACTACTCCGGGTGCCTTCCAAACCAATACAAACGGTTCAAATTTTTATTTGGGCGTATTCAAACCTAATGCGCAAGCGGTGGACTATGCCACCTATATGGGTGGGCTCACCGGGAGCTCGAATCACGTCGATGGTGGAACAAGCCGTTTCGACAAAAAAGGACGTATTTACCACGCTGTGTGTGGCGCTTGCGGAGGCAACAATTATGGATTCACTTCCACGCCCGGTAGTTGGTCTCCCCAAAATCCCAGCCCTAATTGCAATATGGCCGTGTTTAAGTTCGACCTAAGTACCTTGGATGCGATTATAGCACAACCGTCTCCATTGATCTGTATTCCTCAACCCGTGGTTTTTACCAATAATAGCGTCAATGGAAATTCATTTTTTTGGGACTTTGGCGACAACACCAGCTCAAACCAATTTCAACCTAGCCATTTGTATGCGAGTGCAGGGGTTTATAACGTTTCTTTAATTGTTTCAGATTCGGCAAATTGCTATGTGCCAGACACCGCTTTTATTCAAGTAAACATTGGCGATTTTCAAGGGGGAGTTACGCTGCCGACCCAGGCGATATGCCCAGGAAGTCCCTTCCAACTGGATGCATTTGGTGGTTCGAGTTATTTATGGTCACCGGCCAACCTGCTATCCAACCCCAACGTGGCGAATCCCATAGCAACCGTTAACAGCAATACCGTTTTTTCAGTCATCATTTCCGACAGTTGCGGATCGGATACCCTTCAGGTACCACTCAATGTGGTGCCCCTTTCATTGACCCTAACGCCCGATACCTCCATTTGCATTGGCGCCCAAGTGCCCTTAAATGCTTCGGGACAAGGCAGCATTGCGTGGAATGCTTCCCCAAGTTTAAACACACTGGTAGGAAACAACGTTATTGCCACCCCCTCCAATACGACTACGTATACTGCGACCTTAACCAGTCCTGAAGGTTGTGTCCTCTCCGATAGCACCACGGTTACCGTATATTTTACGCCCCCTGTTTCCAATTTACCTGATACGCTCATCGTATGTTTAGGGGAGAGCACCACCCTAACCGTAAACGGGGCAAATACCTATTCCTGGTCGCCCAATACGAATATTTCTTCAGTAACTGGATCCACGGTTACCCTTTGGCCACAACAAAACATGTACTATTTCTGTCAATTCACCAATGCGTGTGGAACGCTCGAAGACAGTGTTTATATTACGCTTCTTACAGCGAACATTACGGCAGGAAACGATACGATTATTTGTCCCAGTGAAGTGGCGCATTTATGGGCCAACGGTGGTGTATACTATCAATGGTCTCCTTCCTCTTCAATTGTAAATCAGGCCACGAATCAGGTTTGGGTAATTATCGCGTTATTGGAACGGACATCAACGGTTGTAAGGATACGGCTTACGTCGAGGTGGTGCTGCATCCCTTGCCTACGATTGCTATTTCTCCCAACATCCAAGCTTTTTACGGTGATCAAATCGAATTAAACGCCCTAGGTAATAGTTCTGGGGTTTATACCTGGGCCCCCCCCGAGTTTTTATCGTGCGTAAATTGTCCAAACCCTATTGCTACGCCAAATAACGATTTTGCCTATACCGTCACCTTTGTGGATGAGAACGGCTGTGTTGCCACCGCAACGGTGAATATTAGCTACGACCCCGTTATTTATGTGCCGAATACCTTTATTCCGGACGGCAACGAAACCAACGATTTTTTTAAGGCCTATGGCGGGAATATAAAAACGATGGAATTGATGATTTTTAATCGATGGGGGGAATTAATTCGAACATTAACTTCCTTGGAAGATTCTTGGGATGGTACCTATCAGGGACTACCCAGTCCGGATGGTACCTATACCTGGAAATTGAACTACACCGACAAGCATGAACGTAAATACCAACTTACAGGTCATGTTACCTTACTGCGGTAAGCTTTGTAATTTGCTACCTTTGTGCCATGTCCAAACTTACCATTGAGCAATTTACCTTTAATGCTTTCCAGGAAAACACCATCGTGGTTGCTGACTCCCGAGGTAACGCAGTAATCATTGATCCAGGATGCTATACCTCTACGGAAAAGGCCGTACTTCGTTCCTACATCGATGAACAGCAGCTGCGTGTGCTTGGATTGCTCAATACCCATTGCCATATCGATCATGTCTTGGGAAATCATTGGGTATCTTCTACCTTCGATGTAGCTTTGGGCATTCATCCGCTGGAGCAAGAAGGTCTTTTTCGGGTAAAGGAATATGCGCATGTGTACGGTTTTGAGGGTTATGAACCTTCCCCCGAACCCGGTTTTTTACTTTCCGATCAGATGACGTTAACGTTTGGAGCAATTGCATTGAACGTATTGCATACGCCCGGACATTCCGCAGGACATGTGGTTTTTTATCTTGAACAGGAAGGAATCGTAATCAATGGGGATGTTCTTTTCAAGGGAAGTTTTGGTAGGACCGACCTCCCGGGTGGAGATTTGCCGACATTGAAAAACTCGATATACAAGGTGCTATTTGAACTTCCTGAGGAAACCCTTGTCTATTGCGGGCATGGCCCAACAACAACGATTGGGGCTGAAAAAAAACACAATTACATTGCCCAATTTTAATGGTCGTCGCAATTAACTGCCGTCAGCTCACGCACCGTAAACTCGAAGGTTTTGGTAATTACACCCTCGAGTTGGTCACGCGGTGGATTGAACAGCATCCGGACATTTCGTTTGTCTTGATTTTTGATCGAGAGCCCAAGTTCTTATTTCCTGAATATTCGCATGTAAAAAAGGTAGTAATCGGCCCTCCAACCAGGCATCCGGTGCTTTATTGGCTTTGGTTTGAATGGTCGATACCTCGGGTGTTGAATCGGGAAAAGGCGACGGTTTTCTTTTCTCCCGATGGCTACAATTCCTTACGAAGTACCATACCGAGCCTCATTACTGTTCACGATTTGAATTTCGAACACAATCCTAAGGATCTTCCCAGGATTCTTGGGTTTTATCTAAGAACCTTTTTTCCCAAATTCGTCCGAAAAGCCAACCACGTGCTTACCGTTTCACAATTCTCCAAGAACGACATCGTACAGAAATACCCATGTCAAGAGGAAAAAATTACGGCCATTCATAACGGTGCCAGCGAAGCTTACCTACCCGTAGAAAACAGCGAAAAAACGCAAATATCAAATGAAATATGCGAAGGAAGGCCATTTTTTTTATTTGTTGGCTCGCTGCATCCGCGAAAGAATGTGCGGCGTTTACTTCGGGCGTATGCCAAGCTTCAGGATCCTAAAGCGGATTTGGTGATTGTAGGAAGCGCGATGTGGAAATCGAATGATTACTCCATTCCATCGAGTCATGTAGATCGCATTCATTTTTTGGGATATTTGAACCAACAAAGGTTAGCGCGTATTATGGCGAGCGCCATGGCCTTGGCATACGTTCCCTACTTTGAAGGCTTCGGGATTCCACTCGTAGAAGCTATGCGTTGTGGTACCCCCATTCTATGCTCGAATACCACATGTTTGCCCGAAGTAGCAGGAGACGCAGCCATCTATTGCAATCCATTCGACGAAACCGAAATTCACGATGGACTTTTGAGGTTGCAAAACGATGCTAACTTGCGGGAAGAACTGTCGCAAAAGGGATTGAACAGGAGTCAACAATTTTCTTGGGATACTTCTGCTGCTCTGGCTTGGGAAAAACTAATGGCTATCTCAGGCACTTAAAATAATCAAAAGGTTCTTTGCATGTCAAGCATTGATAATGTGCTTTGCAAGCTGTACTACCAAACTGACTGATCATTTTCGTAAGCTCTGATTTACACAATGGGCAAGGCACAACGGTTGGGGTGCTGAACAAAACACGTTTATCCACCTCATCGACGGGTGGTGCAATGCCATATGCTTCAAGCTTTTGTTTTCCTTCTTCGGTAATCCAATCGGTGGTCCAAGCAGGAGAAAGTACCGTGGAAATAGAATACGTATCCACCTGGTACTTTTTTAACGTGGCATGTATTTCCGCTTCAATGGTGTGCATGGCGGGGCATCCACTGTAGGTAGGGGTAATGACGATGGACCATTCATCCTTTTCAAAATTCACATCGCGCAAAATTCCCAAATCAAGGATCGAAAGGACGGGTACTTCGGGGTCTTTTACCTCGGATAAAATAGTTAACAAGAAATCTTTGGTTACCATTCCATACCGGGATATGCCCGCTGCATATATTGCATTTGAGCCAAGATATAACCCATGTGTTCTGAATGTCTTCCCAGGCGTCCAGCACCGAAAAACCCTTGATTGGTTGGCAGCTTCAAAGTAGCCTTTTCCATCACGGTTTCCACGGTTTCCAACCAAATTCCTCGGAGATTTTCCAGATTCGGTGCAATATCCTGAGCTAAGAGTTTTTGCTCTGCAGTATCCATGTGAAATAGTTCTTGTGTGTACCGCCATAAATCGAAAACTGCCAGCTGGGCGCGCTCATGGGAGAGCTCCGTTCCATCTCCCAAACGGATCACCCATTCTGAACTATGTTTCAAATGATATCGCGATTCTTTCAGAGATTTCTCCGCTATAGCTGCAAGGGATGTATCCTTGGAATCTTGCAAATGCTCGAACAATGGCACGCGAAACGCATCGAAGAAAAACTGACGAACTAGGGTATCAGCAAAATTACCGTTGGGTTGTTCAACGAGGATCGCATTCAAATATTGGTGTTCAAAACGAAGGAAAGCCAAAGCGTCTGCGTCGTTAAAATCCGGGGTAAGACCTGCAGCATAGGTGTAGATATTGGTAGCTTGACCAATTAAATCGAGGGCAATGTTGGTCATGGCAATATCTTCTTCGAGGATGGGACCATGTCCGCACCATTCCGACAAGCGCTGGCCTAAAATTAAGCTATCGTCGCCCAGTCGTAATAAAAACGTATAAGTACTTTCTTCCATGCTACATATGTTCAATTCCGTCGGGCAGGTCGTAAAAGGTAGGATGGCGGTACACTTTTGAGTCAGCCGGTTCAAACATAGGCCCAGACTCTTTGGGATCCGAGGCAGTTATCAAGGCTGATTGCATTACCCAAATGGAAACGCCTTCCGATCTTCGGGTGTAAACGTCGCGTGCATTTTGCAAAGCCATCGCTGCATCAGGAGCACGCAGGCTTCCAACATGTTTGTGATTTAATCCCTGTTTACTGCGAATAAACACTTCCCACAACGGCCATTCATTGCTCGACATGCTGTTTAGTTTTGACGTGATTTACTTTTCGATGCAAAGGCAAGTGCTGCTTCACGGACCCAAGCTCCTTCCTCTTTGGCTTTTACTCGCGCTTCGATTCGTTCTTTATTACAAGGACCATTTCCGCCTACTACTTGCCAAAACTCGTCCCAATCGATATCGCCAAAATCGTAATGTCCCCGTTCTTCATTCCAACGAAGTTTCGGATCAGGTATGGTTAAACCGATGAGTTCTGCCTGAGGAACCGTTGCATCGACAAAGGATTGGCGCAACTCATCGTTGGTATAGCGCTTTATGCGCCATCGCATGGATTGTTCGGTATGTTTAGATTCGGCATCGCTCGGGCCAAACATCATAAGTGCGGGCCACCAAAAACGATTCAAGGCGTCTTGCGCCATGGCTTTTTGGACTTCTGTTCCATTCATCAGGGAAGTCATGATTTCGTAGCCCTGCCGTTGGTGAAACGATTCTTCCTTGCAAATTTTTACCATCGCTCGGGCGTAGGGACCGTAAGACGTTCTGCACAATGCCACTTGATTCATGATCGCTGCCCCATCGACTAACCAACCAACTGCGCCCATATCGGCCCAAGTGAGTGTAGGATAATTGAATATAGAAGAATATTTTACTTTTCCTTCGTGTAAATCGTCGATGGTCTCTTCGCGGCTTATTCCCAAAGTTTCAGTAGCCGAATAAAGGTAAAGCCCATGCCCCGCCTCGTCCTGCACTTTGGCTAAAAGCACAGCCTTGCGTCGTAAGCTTGGGGCGCGTGTTATCCAGTTTCCTTCGGGAAGCATTCCCACAATTTCGCTGTGGGCATGTTGCGAAATTTGACGAATGAGTGCTTTACGGTAATTGTCGGGCATCCAATCGTTGGGTTCAATCTTGATGTCCGCGTCGATTTTTTGTTGGAAATTTTCCGATAATTGTTCGATTGTTCGTGTTTCCATGCTGATAACAAAATTAACTATTTCACGGTAATTCAACAATGTATTGAGAAGCTCAAACTACAAAGTTCACTCTAGAACAAGACTTCAGTTTGAATTGTTTAATTTTACAACGAATTAACATTATGTCGCTAAAATTCCATTCGGTCTTGGTTCAATCAGTAAAGCCGTTAACAGAGGATTCTGCCGAATTTACCTTAGCCCTGCCGGAAGATCTTCACGACGTTTTTGGCTATGAGGCCGGACAATATTTAACCATTAAACAGGAAATTGAAGGCCAAGAAATCCGCAGGTCGTATTCTTTATGCAGTGCCCCTTATGAAAAAACATGGAAAATAGGAATTAAGCGGGTTAATGCGGGTATTTTTTCGAATTATGCCTTAGATCATCTGCGGGCCGGCGACCGATTGGAAGTTATGCCTCCTATGGGAAACTTTCGAATTACCCCGGATAAGTCCAGGAAAAGTCATACCGTATTATTCGCCGCGGGAAGTGGAATTACCCCTGTCTTATCGATTGCCAAAACGCTGTTAATGGAAGAGCCTCTTTCCACGGTGACGCTGTTTTATGGGAACAAGGGGTTTTCAAGTATTATGTTTTTAGAAGATCTGGAAGCATTAAAAAACCAATACATTACCCGTTTTCGCTTGGTGCATGTGCTAAGCCGCGAAAGCCAAGGCATTCCCTTACAAAAAGGCAGAATTGATGCAGAAAAATTAGACCGATTATTCAAGGCTTTTTTAGCGCAGGAACCCATAAACGATGTGTATGTTTGTGGGCCGGAGGCGATGATTTTGTCGGTAAAAAACTTTTTCGAAGCACGCGGTTTGGAACGAAACCAAATTCATTTTGAGTTATTTCATTCGGGATTGGCGGACAGCAAAAATTTGGAGGAAAAAATCATCGAAGGGGTCACTTGCGAAGTGCATTTAGTATTAGACGAGGACGCCATAACCTTTGAAATGACGCGGGAAGATGAAAACCTATTGGCGGCGGCTCAACGCGCGGGAGCCGATGTGCCCTTTGCCTGTAAGGGCGGCGTGTGTTGCACTTGTAAAGCAAAAATACTGGAAGGAACTGCCGAAATGCGCGTAAATTACGCCTTAGAACCTGAAGAAATAAACCAAGGATATGTGCTGACTTGCCAAGCCATACCTACCTCATCAAAAATTACCGTATCATTCGACGAATAACATGGGACTATTTTCATTTCTCAACCGTAAAGAATCGCGTTCCTGGTCGGAACTGATCGTTCAAAATAAAGAAACCTTAGCCGAGGACTTCATCGTATTAACACTCGAAAAAGAAACAGGAAGTTCCTTCGATGCTTCATTTATTCCTGGGCAATACGTTACCTTAGAAATTAATAACAACGATGAAATCGTCCGAAGATCCTATTCGATTTGTGGAAAAACACCCACAGGGTTTAAAATTGGGGTCAAAAAAATTGCCGGTGGAAAGATGTCCACTTACCTACATACCCAAACACAGCTCGGCGATAAACTTAAAGTTCACTTGGCCGAAGGAAATTTTGTGTTGAATGGAGAACAAACTGTTGTGGCTTTTGTGGCGGGAAGTGGAAAGAAACGGTTGAAGGATACAAATCGGGCCGCCTTGACTACGAGGCACTTATGGAGGAATTAAAGGAAAATCTTGCCTTATTACAGAGCGACGCTTATCTCTTGTGTGGCCCAGAAGGATTTATGGCGGAAATTGAGCGATGTTTGTTGTTTTTCGGCGTACCTGAGGGAAAAATTCGAAAAGAGTACTTTATTGCGCCGAGCGTTTCTTCGAATGACGCACCGATGGTCCCATCCATCCAGGGGAGTTCATTAACCGTGGAATTGGATGGTCAGGTGCATACTTTGAACGTTGGTTCCAAAAAGAAAACCATCTTGGAAATCGTGGAAGGCGAAAAGCTAGATCCTCCTTATTCATGCCGTGGAGGAGTTTGCAGCAGCTGTAAGGCGAAAATTATTACAGGAACTGCCACCATGCGGCAGAATTTCACGCTAAGCGACAAAGAAGTTAATGAGGGGTATATTTTAACTTGCCAGGCCGAAATTACCAGTGAAGAAATAAGAATTTCGTTCGATGCATAAAACGGTGATCATTTGCGGAGGATCCACCGGTATCGGTCGCTCCTTGATTGATAACCTCCTTGCGCGGGAGCACTTGCAGCTTGTGGTATTGAGCAGCCATGTTTCAGAACTAACTAACGTTTATGCTTCCAATGAAAAAATTCAACTTGTTTCCTTTGATTTAACCCAGGATGTTTCCGCACAGTTAACGGAGCTTAAGGCCCATGTTGGCCCTATTCATGCTTTGATCAATAATGCCGGTCGTTTGGAAAAAGGATCCTTCCGTGAATTATCTTTGGAGTCCTTTGAACGTTCAATGCATGTTAATTTTTTCGGTCCTGTGGCGCTCATTCAGACCTTACTGCCCAACTTAGAGGCTGGAAATGCGCATGTGGTAAATATCAGCACCATGGGGGCTTTTCAAGGGAGCGTTAAATTTCCCGAACTTACCGCTTATGCCTCTTCGAAGGCTGCAATAACTAATTTTACGGAAGTATTTGCGGAGGAGTTTAAAGCGACCGGAATGCGTATGAATTGCTTATGCCTTGGAGCCGTGAACACCCCCATGTTACGCGCCGCATTTCCGGATTATGAAGCCAAGGTGAGTGCCGTCGAAATGGCCGATTTCATCGCCGAATTTACGCTATCGAGCGGAAGAATGATGAACGGTAAAATCATACCGGTTTCAACCAGTACTCCTTAGTGTAATTAGGCTTTGAAGTGACCTGCATTTTAGCTACATTTACGAGGTGAATCGTTTTGTTATAGTTCTGTGGCTTGGTGTTCCGTTATTGAGCAACGGACAAGACATTCATTGGTCGCAATTCAACGACAATCCGATATTTCAAAATCCTGCAAATACCGGTGAATTCAACGGGGACACCCGATTCATCGGGAATTTCAAGGACCAATGGCGCAGTGTTTCGGTGCCATTTCAGACTTTTTCGGTGAGTGTTGACCGAAAGACCAAGCATTTTAACTACGGGATATTGATGTTTCACGATCAAGCGGGCGACGGTAAATTGCGAACCATCGAAGCTACCGGAACCTTGTCTAAAAGCATCAAATTAAGGCAGGATTCCGTGCATATACTCAGTGGCGGGTTGGTATTTGGATTAAACCACCGTCAGGTAAACACGAATGCTTTTTATTTTGATGCGCAGTACAATGGTTACATTTTCAATCCTCTAATGCCCACGAATGAGAGTTTTCAAACCGACCAAAAAACCAACCTTACCTTAGGCTTAGGAACGCAATACGGTTGGAATATAAATCAGCGGAATTATTTAAAAGTTGGCTTGAGTGTTTTCAATTTAACCCGCCCAAATCAAGGTTTTTACCAAGAGAAAGTATACCGAGACCTACGATGGAACGTTCAACTCAAGTATTGTAAATCCCTCAATGCAACGTGGGATCTATTGCCTTCGTTGCAATATTCAAAACAGGGCACGTATGATGAGCTTATGTTAGGTAGTTCGGTGCGGTATTACTTGCCGGGAAGCAATGACCATTACCTACGTAAAGCCTTGCTTGCAGGAGTATGGGTACGCGCGAAGGACGCACAAATTTTTTCAGTAGGTTGCGAATACCAAGATTGGTTTGTTGGTTTGAGTTACGACATTAATACCTCGAAATTGGTTCCTGCGAGTAAAGCTCGAGGGGGGTTTGAGATCGCTGTTCGCTACTTGCTATATCGATTCAAACCGAAAAGAATTGACCACCGCGTATGCCCAGACTTTATTTAATATTTGGGGTCTTGGCCTTGGGTTTCAGCTGCTTTGCTCAGGTAAAGCTGAAGGATCTTATTGCATTTGGAGATGAACAATTTCGCAAGGGAGATTATTATTATGCGTCCAAAGTTTATGACCAGGCCCTTACCCTAGATTCCAATTCCCTTGATTTGCATTGGAAACAGGCAGAGACGCAGCGTGCGTACAAAAACTACTCAGAAGCCGCCAATTGGTATGCTAAAGTGTATGCCGAAGATGTGGAAAAAAAATACAGTAATTCCATTTTATACTATGCATTAATGGTCAAGCAAACGGGGGATTATACGAAAGCACTATCCCTTTTCAAAAAAGCGTATAAGGAACTATCCGACTTTCCGGATGAATTTGCGTATAAAAAGGCCAAACAAGAAATCAAATCCACGGAATTTGCCATCAAAACGAAGGCACCAATCGACAAAATTATTCAAGCGATGCCTGATAGTATCAATTCCTACGATGCTGAATTTGGTCATGCCTTTCGTGACGGCACCTTTTATTTTTCTTCGTTAAAAGCCGACTCGATCAATATGCAAGAAGAGGTATATACGAAATTTTACCGCACCAGGAACTATACCTCAACGTTTGATAGTTTAGGGTTCAGTAAACCGAAACAATGGGAATCGTTATCCGATCCTGCAAGAAGCACGGGGAATGGAAGTTTCGATGAAAATGGATGGTTTTACTACAGTATTTGCAACGACAAAGGATATAACTATCAATGTAAAATTGTGCGATACAAAGAAATCAACGGTAAACCCACGCTTGATACATTGTCTGAATTAATCAACGCAATCGGTTACAACACTACAAACCCTTGTTGGGTAACAATGAAAAACGGAAAAGAATACTTGTTCTTTTCGTCCGATCGCGAGGGAGGCAATGGAGGAATGGATTTATGGTATTCTATGCTAAAAAACAACGGCACCTTTGAAACACCTAAAAATATTACGGCGCTTAACAGCGTGGAGAATGAAATTACTCCTTGGTTCGATGTGGACTCTAACCGCTTATACTTTTCTTCTACGTGGCATTACGGCTATGGGGGTTATGATGTTTTTTATTCTGATGTGTCGGAAAAACTCCAATTTTCCAAAGCAAAAAATGTCGGGTTGCCGATCAATAACGCCGCCAACGATTTGTATTATTTCCGGCAGGGGGACAGTATTTTTGTTTCCTCCAATCGCCTAGGCAGCCTTTCGAAAAAGAATCCTACCTGTTGCAGTGATATTTATTTCGCAACCGTTCAACAACCTTTGAAGCACAATCCTCCGGATACTCTTCCACCTCCGCCTCCTGCCATTACTTTTCCTGTAAAATTATACTTCCGAAACGACTACCCGAATCCTAAGTCCTATGCTAAAAAAAGTAGCGCGCCCTACGACGTCTTGTACCAAGATTATTTGGCAGCTCGACAAAACTACCTCGACAGTTCATTAGATCAATCCCAACTAACTTGGTTTTTCACCAATGAAGTTGACCCCGGATATCATGTTCTTTTGAAACTCTATGATTCCGTAATTCACGAAATTAGCCGAGGCAACTCCATTCTCTTGTTTTCCCGAGGATACGCGAGTCCTTTAAACGTAACGCAATACAATGTGAATTTAACTCAGCGAAGGATATCCTCGGTACAACGATTTTTTTTGGAATATCAAAATGGCGCATTGAAGAAAAAATTAGATAAAAATAAATCGGTACAATTTGAAATAGTTGAAGTGCCCTTAGGGGAGTATGCAGCGAATCAATCAACCTCGGACGATATAAACAATCGAACGGCCTCGGTGTACAGCACCGCAGCAAGTATCGAACGCAAGGTTGAAATTTTATATATGGCACGTTCTCAAAACACAGCATTACAACGTGTTGAGGCCTCTCCATTAGTGCAAGAAGAAGAAATCAAAGCCGGGAGTTCCGTCTCAAAACGAATTTCGCTCACACATGAAGTGAGTGAATTAGAAATCAATGAAGTCAAATTCAGTCAAGAAGGATTAACCTACCAATTGATTTCGCTCGGAGAAAACACCTCTGAAATGGTATTTCAATTTACTCCAGAATTTTCTGGAAAGCATGCCAGTTGTTATGCTGACATTCATTTTGAGGGCATAGAAGAGCCCATTCGCGTCTATTTTACTTTTGTCAAAAAATAAGATGTAGTGGTGTTTTTAGTACTTTTGCGCTGTGCAGGAAGAAAAAAAAGAATCCTCAAAAAGGCTTTATTTTATTGACATTGCTCGGAGCGTAGCCATTCTCTTAATGCTTCAAGGGCATTTTGTTGACGCCACATTATCCGACGAATATAGAAGCCAGGCATATGTGGGATTTGCTATTTGGAGTTATATACGCCAATTTACGGCAGCTATATTTTTAACCGTTACCGGAATAATCTTTACCTATTTATTACTGAATCAAACAACTGCGAGTTTTTTTCAAAACCAGCGCATTCGTAAAGGAGCAAAAAGGGTGATAGCATTGTTGTTTTGGGGATATATTCTTCAACCGGGTGCCTTTCATGTGCTGCAATGTATTGCAATAGGTATATTAGTAATCATGGTATTTTATGGCTTTTCCTTACGGATAAAAAGTATTCCTTTATTTATCTATTTTATGTTAGCTAGTTTGGGGCTATTTCTAAGCAATTTATATTTTGGGGCTCTAGATAAAAACCAATTCTGGCCGTCAAATGCCCCTGCGTTTATTCAAAATATCTTTCATGGGCCTATGTCCATTTTTCCAATCACACCTTACTTAGGATTTGTGTTGTTTGGAGCGCTTCTAGGAAGTGTATTGCATAGGGTTGGAAATAAGATTCATTCGTTGATTTATATTCTACCCACTTTTTTGGTAGGAATTTGCTTGGTGTTCTTTTCGAATCCCTTTTTTCTTTGGCTTCATAGTATCCCAGAGCTTGCCTATTTAAAACTCTATATGATGGCCTGGATTCCATTGAAAATTGGGATGGTGCTTGTGGTATTATCCCTTTTTATCGCTTTAGAGGCCTACCTATGGAGAAGCATTAAACCCAACTTGTTTCTTAAACTGGGTCAAAATACACTAATGATCTTCATTACGCATATATTCGTGCTTTATGGGCCGTGGTTACGGGTCAGTGTTACTAAATACTTTAATCACCGGATTGATGCACATTACATCGTACCAGCAGCTCTTGTATTTGTGCTGTTTTTTGTCGTACTCGTGTACCTTATAGATCGCTATAAAAAGAAACTTTCCCGTGTTGTATTACCAATACAACATTTTACAAATCGTTTTTTCGGGATTAAAAATTAAAAGGATACGAATCGTTTTATTTCTTGAATTCCACAAGGTAAATAGATGCTTGCTTTGATGGTATAAGATCCTTTTGATTTATAGCTGTGGCTACCAGAAAGTGTGTTCTCGATACTTCCATCACCATAATCCCAAACCACTTTAGAGGCCTCAGGAAATACCGCCAACACTTCAATATTCATTCCTTTCGTTGCCTTAGCGACTTGTATAAAATCCTTCCATAAACCATACCTGTTTAAATTATTTGAAATTAACGAATAAGCCGTTTTTTGAATTTGATCCGTTTGTAATTTATTCAAATTAGTATCGAATACTATGGGTGGGGTTTGGCGAAGCAGACTGAAGTTAAAACAAGAGGCTATTAAATAACTTCCAAGTTTTCCAGGATGCTGTCCATCGGCATCATATAACGGATAACTAGGAAAATTTTCCTTAACGGTTTCCCAAACTTTACCCACGGGAACTACCGGAAAGTTATACTTTTTCGAAAGATACAAATAACCACGATGCACCGCGTCACTCATTTCTTGGTAAGTCCAATGGAATTTTCCTTCATTATAACCATTCAAATACCCCCAAGTTTCATACAACCATACTTTGGTACATGCATGGTTTTTATAGATGCTATCCAGAATTATATTAAAATAAGGAATTACAGCGGTGTCTATATATTCATTTCCAAACGCCATTTCACGGCTGAAACCTTGCATTACAACATAATCCCATTTAAATTCTTTTATTTTCTTGAACAGTGCCTCACGCTTGGAATGCATTTTAAATGTATGGTTGGATTCGGCACTCATGTGGATATCCACCTTAAGCCCACGTTGATTGGCCATATTTTGCAAGATTTGAGGCATATTATTGTAATGGGTATAACTATTTCCTACAAATAAAATGCGCATGGGCTGTGCATTAACTAAACTCAATGAAGCAAAAAATGCACTTAAAATTCCAACTTTAATCGTTCTAAACATGCTTGAAAATCCGCTTTTTCAAAGATACATCGAACTCCCGAAAAATTCAACTCGGAAACTTGATTTATTGGAATCAAATGAACGTGCGCATGGGGAACTTCTAAGCCTACAACGGACATGGTTATCCTTTTTGAAGGATACACACGGGAAAGTGCGTTGGCAATATCCTTTGAAAACTCCATTAACGCTTTATAGTCAGCGTCGGGTAAATCGAAAATCCAATCAACTTCCATCTTTGGAAAAACAAGAACATGTCCTTCAACAAGCGGATTAATATCTAAAATAGCCATGTTTCGATCATCTTCCGCCACAATGTAGGCAGGAATTTCCCGAAGAGCGATGCGCGTGAAAACAGAAGCCATTATCGCGATATTTCCAATATCTCAAATTGCATGAGCCCTCCTGGGGTCCGTATTTCGGCTATCTCCCCGATTTTTTTACCCAAAAGCCCCTTTCCAATGGGAGAATCTATGGAAAGTTTCTTAGCCTTTAGATCTGCTTCACTTTCCGCAACTAAGGTATATTCTGTTTCCGTGCCATTTGTCCTATTCCTGATTTTAACCTTGGACAAAATAAACGCCCTGGATTTATCGATAGTGGAATCATCGATTAAACGTGCATTGGCAATGGTCGTCTCTAATTTGGAAATCCGCATTTCAAGAATTCCTTGCGCCTCTTTAGCGGCATCGTATTCGGCATTTTCCGACAAATCCCCCTTATCTCTAGCTTCCGCAATTTGGTTGGAAATAGCAGGACGCTGAACGTGAATTAAATCGTGCAATTCTTCTTTTAATTTTTGTAACCCTTCAGGGGAATAATAGCTGATATTCGACATAAGCTCTGTAAACTAAAACAAGAGGGCTTTAACCCTCTTGCGTTGTAAAATTAACTCCTAAATTATTTTAAACTAATCGTTACTCCTAAGGTATGAATGATACCAAAAACACCGGCAAATCGGGCACAATACTCTACGCCTAGTGCACTTTTATTTTTACCCACTAAGGCGTCTACAGAAAACCCAGCTGTTGGACCGACCAACGCATTCGAACGATTTACCGCGTTTAGAATTCCCTTTTCGTAAGCGAACCCACCACGTAGGTTGAAGGCCAATTTCTCGGTGGTCATTCCATAATCCAATCCTAAGCGAATTTGATCTTTAGAAAAAGAATTTGCTTGAAACGCTGCTGCTACCGTTAATCGACTTTCTTCATTAAAGATAAAATCATAAGAACCACCTATGTGCAAAAGCGAGGGAAGTTCGAAAGTTGCGGATCGTTGTTCAAGAGTTGCAACAAACTCATTGGACACATATTGAACCTGGTTCGCTAAACCATCTCCTTTAAAACGCATCACCGGACCTACATTCTTAAGTACTATACCAAACTTCATCTGATTTTGCTCTCCAGTTACATATCGGATACCTGCATCCAAGGCAATTCCGTTAGAACGCAGGTTGAAGATGCTTTCCGTAACTACTTTAAAATTAATCCCCCCATAGATGGAAGAGGAAAACTTCTTGGCGAAACCCACATTGAATATATTGGCACGCGGTGAGAAAAAACCAATATTTCCCTCTGGATTTGCTACCGTGGTAATCGGTACATCGCCATAATTAATGGATTGAATGCTCACTGCAATAACATTCGATTCACCAACGCGTTGGGCAATACCCGCAGAATTCAACCCTATTCCAGCGTTTCCCATCCAATTGGAATAATTAAATTTTATTTGGGTTTTATCAGTGAAAGCCAATCCCGCTATGTTATTATATTGAGCCTCCAAGCCGTTGATGCTCGCCACACCTGCATCCCCTATGGCTGCGCCACGCGCCCACGGATTAATCAATAAATGCGAAGCACCTGCCGAACCTACACGGTCCTCGTTGCCTGCCCAAATCATGGTTGTTATACCAAATACAACAAGCCAGTTTATACTATTTAGCATTTTCATTTTCATAATCTTACGCTTAAATACCTTGATAATCCGGTGTTCGCATTCCTCCAAAGAATTTCAACACGACTTCACCTACACCTGGGACATCCACATGAATTAAATAAACCCCTCCTGCCACAGGAATGGCTTTATAATTTGTCAAATCCCAATCGAGCGATGTTACGGGACTATCCTTCTTAAAGGTTCGAATGAGTTTACCATTTACCGAGTAAATCCGAACCGTGCATTTATCTGGTAAATTTGTGATTTTTACCTTGGATTCTATACGTGTCCTTTCATAATCGGAATAGGCATAATAAGGATTAGGCACCACATTGATCATTTTTAGGGCATCCTTCAGGGCATCCTGTGCGCCCAACTTCGTGGCTATCGCATCCATCGACCACCCGTACATCGGCTTGCCCCCGTTGGCACCTGTGGCCACAAAATCTTTGTATTCCTTATTGAGGCGTAACTTGATGGTTACATCCGTCGACAACAGCTTTTGTCCTTGCGTAAGCAATGGATAGGCAATCCACGATAAACTTCCGTATAAATCGCGCTTATCCTGAGCACTGTTGGTTTCCACCGCCAAATACTTTTGGTATACTTCATTCGTGGCGTTGTTCTCCGCCTGCGAAGGAATGTATGCCGGGAAGTCGTAGTTGGAGTTGAAGCCATTCATCGACTTTTGATGGTAACTATAAACGTAAATCGGATGCATGCCTCCCATCAACGGGGTTCCTACATTGCTCACCAACTTATCCGTCGGATTCCATACCATATCGGCACCGTTTTCTCCGCCCAAGAACGAGTTCTCGCCAAAGGCCATGTACAAGCGCGCACCCGATTCCAAATCCACCGCATAGCCCGGAAACCAACCCATCCCAGTACCTGTACCGTCTGGATTGCCCTCCTTGTCCACACTTGGGCTCTTGCGCATCGCTCCCGGAGCTGCACCGCCTACGTTCAAGGCCGAGGTACGACCCAACTCGATCACCGGACAGCGTGTCCATTTCGACTTGTCGCTCGTAATTACAATATTCACACTTGGCAAAAAGGAAATCGATGCATTGGTCCTTGAGGAACCGTTGAAGGTACCAAAATACGCCAACGGCATGTAGTCCGCTTGGTAACCGGTCAATCGATGCGGCGCAATCGTTCCACCGAGGATTCCCTCGTACTTCTGGCTCGGGTCTGCCCCTACATCGTCCGGATAATTGCACGGATTTAAGTACACCGGACCGTTGGGAAGGCACTCGTTGCTTTGTGGCGTGTAATCTCCTGAGCGAATCCAATTGGTGGGGAAATAGGCATCGTTGTCGGGAATACCCTCTAACCAACGCTTCGACGAATCCGCGAAAGTAATCGAAGACTCAATCATATCGGTCGTTTTGGCTGAGATATTCCCCGATCCTGAAGGGAAATAATACTTCGTCTGATAAATCTGCACCGAAATGCCCCATGCAGGGATGATCTGTTCATTATCCCCGTTGATGGCGCGGTCGGAACTCACGGAATCTTGAATCGTTCCCCCTTTCGTATCGTAGCGGTAAATTACCCAACTGGCGGTATCGGCCGCGTTACCTGGAGACGTTGCCGTGTAATCGCGGAAACGGCATTCGAAGTATCCACCTTTCAAATTCAAGGGATCTACTACTTTGATGTTCACCGGTCCTTGACCGTACTCGTATTCCGGCGCTTCCATGAATCCATCGTTCAGCACGGTGTTTAAGGTCGCATCGGTGAACTCCAGCGAACGGTTTCCGTTGCCATAGCCGTCCAAGCGTGTGATGCGAGGAGTTGAACCGTAACCTATCATTTGGAAGGTTCCATCGGCTTCCGGCATGGGGTTGTGGGGAATGGCCTCTACGATTTTTACTTCTCCTGCAGGTCCTTTACGGCTCGCGAGGTAGGGTATTTTTTGTCCATCCAACAACAAGGGATCATTGGGGTTGTAATCCATGTAATTGTTGAAGGCATACGAAATCGCCAAATAATAGTACTTTTTGAAGTTGATCAAACGGCTTTGCCCTTGAGCAAAGGCATCTTGGGTAATTTGAAAACTGTGCCGAATACCTTTGTTTTCTCCATTGACCTTTTCTTTTGGCACCGCGAATCCCAGCGTCTGATCGAATTCGAAGTTGATGATTCTTGCTACGCCGTCTTGGACGTCGCACTGGGCTACTAATCGTGCTTTGGTTGGATTTGTCAGGTCCGAAAGCGCCACGGTATTATTTTTAAGTTGATAAATTTGATAGCCTTGAAAGCGGTAGGTTTTGTCGTCATTGGGGGAAGGAGGCACAATAAAAGGATCCACTTCTTGGTATCCTTCCTGGTAATTGTTGGAATTTGGCGCGTTGGAAAGAAAAAGGATCAATTCATTGCTTAGTTCTTGAACCGTTAAATCGGGAGCATGGGGAGCATCCATGACCTTAAAGCAATTTTCAAAAAGCGCTTGCGCTTTATCATCCGCACGTCGCAACGTTTCTACGGATTGGAATGGGTCACCGCCGTTGGAACGGGCCCAAGCAACACCGACCGTGATATTATTTACTGCCCCGGGTTTCAAAACAAAGGGTCCCGCGCTTTGCACAAATCGGCGATCATTGGGTGTATTGTTGGCCGTTTGTTCGGTCCAGTTGGGTTTTACTACTCCTGAAGTACCCCAGCCATAAATATCCGAAGTCCCGGGAAACATAAAATCGCAAGGGGTCAAAGGATCGGCTTGTGGATCGGAAATATGGCCGCTTCCACCGTAAACAAACTTGGTTCCGTCCTTCCAAAATCCGCGCAAATAGTTGTAGTAATCGGCTGCGGCGATGGGGTCGGTTTGGTTCACATTCGCTCCGTTGGTAGTATTCGAGTAATAGAGAAACCTTCGCATACCATAGCGTTCGTTATCGATGATTCCGTCGCCATACCCGATACCGTTTAAGGCTTCGTTTTGTCCGATTCCAAAAGCATTGTCGATACCATCATCGTCTTGGTAAGGTCCTTCAAAAAAATCGACGCCCACAGCAGGAGGGGAGTAACCATACCCTTTGAATCCGGCGTTGTCGCCGTCGAAATTATCCCCATTGTAATAATAGCCTAAGCCCCGCATGACATCGCAGCCTACGTAATCATCAAATGGGTCGCCCAAGGCCCCATCCGTAAAAAAGCCAAAATAGGTGTTGTATAAGGTCTGGGTTCCTCGATTGATCAAAACATAATTGTAAAAGGTCATGTTGTTGACTTCGTCGTTGGCGGCAAAAGCGAATGCTTGGGCTCGGATTTCCATACCAATTGGGTCGGCACCGGTTTCGGTATGAATGTTCCCTTTATCGTTCATTACCCACCAAAAGTTCTTGTCTCCGTAGAGGGAAACATCCCGATCGATTTTACATTCTTTTTCTTGTTTGATATCATACCAAGGGTAGTCGCCATCTTCCCAATGGTAGGTTCCATCGTTGTTGAAATCGTAAAAAGGGGCGAGGTAATAGTCTTGTCCCAATGCGGTATTTCCGTGGGCAGGCCATGTTTTTATTATTTCAGGGACTTGATAATTTGGGAATAATTGGGTTTGCAGGTTGCTCCCGTTTTGTTGGTCGCTTAATCCGGTTTCATACCATGCATTGAAGGTGCGAATTTCATCCCGTGTACTGATGAAATGTTTGTCGTACTTGTCACACTCTTCATAGGATGTCTCGGCGTACACTTGGGAGAGCGGACCCGTCCAGTAGTCTTGTCCATTGCGGTAACGAAGTGCGGCGAGTTTTAATTGGTTATTGACGTCGGTTCCTCCTAACCACAAGGCCGCTGTAAAAAGGGCCATTATTCCTGAGTTCTTTGGCACTTCGTACATCGAAAGATTTTCCTTTGGCCGTTGCCATAAATTTCCCGCGGTATGAATCATTGCCCGCACATTGTTGATTTCCATAAACGAGGTCGTCGTGGGAGGTGCGCACGTGGCCGCTTTGGGATTGGATGTCTTGAATACGGGCTTAGCTCCTTGAAATGCTTGACTCAAGGCCAGACTTCCAAAAAACAGCATCAGCGCGAAAAGAAGACTCGATAATTTCACGATATGCAAGGTAGTGAATAATTAAAAAATGTCAATTTTTATTCAATAATTGTTCTACATCCTGCATAAGCTCATCGATTTCTGCCGAACTGGTTCCGTCGTAATAGCCGCGAATTTGACGCTGCTGGTCAATGAGCACAAAATTATTGGTATGAATAAAATCGTTTCCTGCGTCCCCCAGGTTTTCAGCCTCTGCCGGTTTGAGAACAAAGAAGGAGGTCCTTGCCAATCGGTATAAAGATTCTTTGGAACCCGTTATAAAATGCCATTGACCGGGCGTATAACCGTGGTTTTTTGCGTATTCCAACAATTGTTTTGGGGTGTCGTTTAGCGGATCTACCGTGTAGCTCAGGATTTCAAAGCGATCATCGTTCTTGAATTTTTCCTGAACCCGCTGCATTTGCTGGTTCATTTTTGGACAAATGGTCCCGCAAGTGGTAAAAAAATACTCTACCACCACGACTTTACCATCCATAATTTGGTCGGTGATGGTATGATTTTGCTCATCAATTAGCTGAAATTTCCCAATGCGGTGGCCATGCCCCTTTTCACGTAAGCTGGAATCTACCATTTCAGGAGCTACATCGTGCGGATTGATGAACGGCAAGGATTTTTGCTGAGAGGAAAGGGTTAAATAATAAGCTATGGAAATAGCCAACACCAAAATAGCAGCTACAACGGCAATCGATTTCACGGGGTAAAATTACGCAATTACTCATGAAAGCACATGGAATATTTGTGCTTGTCGAAGGGTTAACGGCCCCTCCAAAACATGATATTTCGTTCCTCGGTTTTGAAGGTCTTCCTCGTAGTAACGAAACAGGGCATCCCGTTCTTCCGGATGTTCTCGCAAGGGGTCGGATACCCAGGGAAAATCCGGCTTGCACAAGAATAGAAAATCGTAGTTGTCCTCTGAGGTCAATTGTTGTGTTTTCGTTGAAATCGAACCGAATTTTACCCGTTCCCAAATGCGAATAACCGTCATTTCCGTATCGCAAATTGGATGGGTCAAAGCATGGTTTTGTTTGAATTGCTGCTCACCAATGTGTTGAACGTCCGTCCACGTGTAGTCAGCGCGGGTTGCTAGGTATTTTCGTGCGTATTCCTCCACCCAAGGTCGTCCCGTTTGAAACGCGAGCCATCGAGATAAGGTGGTTTTCCCGGAACACTCTGGTCCGGTAAAGGCTATGTTACCCGATTGGAGGAGGCTTTTTTCCATTGAAATATACCGTACAAGGATAGCAGAAAATACCCAATAGAAACGCAAGCGAGAAAAAACAGGTGATTGTTCATCGCCGTTAATGTGGTTATTACATTGATTATGAGCCAAAAATACCAGTTTTCCAGGACTACCTTAACCGTGAGCAATGTGGCTACGATGGACAAAATAAGCGCCACGTTGTCCAGGTGAAAAGCCATGTTCGAGGTATGGAACAGCCATAACGAGGCAAAATATAACCCGGGAAGTAAGATTAAGGTAGCAATGAACAGTTTGGGCCAAGATTGGCTTTCCTTGGGATGGTTCTTCCAGGACCACAAGCCGTAAAAACCCATGAATGCGTTGATGGTTTGAATTATTCCTTGGCCTGTATAGCCTTGCAAAAAACAAACGATTCCAAACATCCCACAAGATACGATACCGTAGACCCAAGCGGAGGTTTTTTTTTGTGCTAGGAGGAGGATGTACATCAACCCCATCAAAGCACCAATCAATTCCAGTAAAACCTCCCATGGTATCATCGCGTCAAAAATACCAAGAACCCAACTAATTAAAGAAGACCTGTTAACAACTATGCGGGGCCTCTTTATTTGTAAAGCGAATTCAGTGCAATTTTGAAAAAAATAACTTCTCATGCGATTGGTCCTTTTACTTTTTGTGTCCGTCTTTTTTCTTGGCGCTTGCGTTTCCTCTAAAAAATATAAAGCGCTTGAAGAAAAGGAGCGTATATGCTCCGAAGCGTTGGAAAAATACCGATCAAGCAGCGCAGATTATCAGGCTAAATCCGAAAAACTTCGAGCGGAGTTGGATAGTGCTAATAAAACTATTTCGATGCTTCAGGCAGATACCGCCCGTCTTGGATCGGAATTGGATTTGAGAACCAAGGACTTAAGGTGGAACAAAAAAACGGTAAAATCTATGTAAGCATGGAGGCCAAGCTGCTGTTTAAGTCAGGAAGCATTGTGGTAGAGAGCGAAGGTAAAAAAGCCCTGCTGCAAATTGGAAAAGCACTAGAAAACGAAAAAGACCTGGAATTTGTGGTGGAAGGGCATACTGACACAGATAAACTCAGCAGTGCTACCTTTCCTCGAAATAACTGGGAGCTTTCCGTGTTGCGCGCTACTTCGGTGGTGGAAATATTATTGGCGAATTCCAAAATGCTTCCCTCAAAAATAGTGGCAGCTGGAAGGAGCGAATACCAACCGGTTGACATTAACGATAAAGCCAAGAACCGAAGAATTGAAATCATTATCTCGCCCAATTTGGACGAGTTGTTTGAAATCATCTCGAAAGACTAACACCTTGCTTCGCTTTATTAACCGTCCTATTGCATAGGTTTCTTAAAAAATCTACTTTTGCCGACAAATAAAAAAATTATTATACGATGGAATCAATGATGATTTATGTGCCGATGGTACTTGCCTTGGTGGGATTAGTTTTCATGGCCATGAAGCGGGCATGGGTATTAAAACAAGACGCTGGCGATGGAAAAATGAAGGAAATTTCCGAATATATTTACGAAGGCGCATTAGCTTTTCTCAAAGCTGAGTATCGTTTATTAGCCGTTTTCGTGGTCATTTCAAGTCTTGTTTTGGCCGGGATCACCTTCATCCCAGGTGTAAAAACCCATCTTATGATTATTATTGCCTTTGTTTTTGGGGCAGTGTTTTCGGCGCTCGCCGGCAACATGGGGATGAAAATTG
>RFQF01000071.1 GCA_009925805.1 Flavobacteriia bacterium
TTTTAGGCGACCGATGGTGACATCTGCATGAGCTACATTTAATATCCGCTCAATGCGTGCGGAGGGTACCCCATAATAATATTTCATTTTCAGCATCAAAGCTTCACGTTTGCTAAGGATGCTTAGTAACGATTTCATGGCGCCAAAATAATTAGGTTCACCTGGAGCTTGATCCGAATTGTAGGAAGCGTCTGAAAAATTGGAGCGAACCAAGGTTGTTTTTTCCTCGGAAACCAAATTCACCTTGCGTTTTTTATTTTTTTTACGAAGCTCTGAAATACAAAAATTGGAAACAACGGCTTTAAGCCATGCTTTAGTATTGAATAAATCCACTTGATCAGAGTACTTCTGAGCTAAAATTTGATAGAGGTGAATGGAAAATTCCTGATAAACATCTTGTATCTCTTCACCCTCAAATTTTAAACGAATTTGTTGAATAAAAAAACCTTTATAGCGATTCATGAGCTCGGTAAATACGGTATCAATTTGCTGTTTATTCATGCCTTACATATTTCCTATGGCTACGTCACTCAATCCGCAGAGGTACTCCAACCCAAGAGGGTTATCGATAGGAGCATGCACGGGTACAAGCGAATGAGAAGTTGGTTCAATCGAAGCAAAAAACTGTGCTTCATCACGAATCAAATACGTTGGAATACCGCATTTTTTTAGGGTTAAAATAATTTTTGCCATTTCTTTACGCATGTCCAGAGCCACCATGCCTACGGGGTATAAAACAAATACTCCACGTAAGTTACTCAGGTTTGTTCCAGCTGCGATTGCTGCCTCCATAAGGCGTTCACTAATGTCGCCAATGAGCAATAAGTCGCCCTGTGTTTGCCAATGATTTTCTAATACATCACGCATTGCATCTACGGTGTAAGGTATATCTTGGCCTAGCTCGTATCCGGATACATACAACTTACCATAGATGGAATCCATGTCGGAATTCAGGTGATAAAGTGCTTCCGCGCACTTTAGATTACCTTTTTGATTAAAATGCGTTGCATGATTTCCAATAAACCACGTTTTCGATAACATCAACATTGTTTTTATTTTTACTAAATATAGGCAATTTTACCTTTACTTTGCCGTAGACTCGCGTGATGTTTAGAAAAAATCGTTTCTTGTTGGCTGTTGGATTTACCTTCATGGCTTCGCTTGTTAACGGACAAATAGGCGGCAATTATGTTTTTGGATTTCTCAACCTACCCACGGGAGCCCGCATGGCTTCATTAGCGAACTACACGAACGCCGTAGCCGACCGAAGCGTTGATTTTGCCACAGTAAATCCAGCTTTGGCGCATGAATCCATGGTGGGAATGTACTCCATTCAGCAGGGATTATTACCTTCAGGGATCAATTACGGAAGTTTGTGTACGGCACTTCCTGTACATCAAGGAATTTTAGTTCCCTTTATTCGATATGCGAGTTATGGAAAATTTCAAGGTTACGATGCCTTGGGTAACCCAACCAATTCCTTTGGAGCCTTCGACTTTATTGCCGGCGCAAGTTATTCCCACCCGTTAAATCCGCGCTTCAGCTTAGGGGTAAACGCAGGTGTTGTCGGTTCCTACCTCGAGTCGTATGCTTCTTATGGTATGCTCGGAAATTTCGCCATTCAATATCATGCAAAAAACGAACTACTTCAGGCTACATTGCTCGCTAAAAATGCCGGCCTTCAATTTAAAGGGTATACGCAAGGTCAAGCGCTGAAACCCTTGCCATTAGAAATTCAAGCCGCATTAAGTGTTAAATTAAAACACGCACCTTTTCGGTTCACCTTCATTACACACCATCTTAATCAATGGAAAATTGGCTATTACGACCCTTCGATACTTCCAAAAATTGATGGCTTAACGGGCGACACCGTTCAACCCCCAACGGTAGGGTTTCTGGAACAATTAGGCCGTCATTTCGCCGTTAATGCAGAACTCATCACCCAAGGCGTCGTTCAATTTCGCCTAGGATTTGATTATCAACGTAGGCAAGAATTAAAGCTCGATAAACGACCAGGAATGGCAGGGTTATCGGTAGGGTTAGGATTAAATTTCCGTAAGTTTCGAATCGATTATGGGCTGATGATATTCTCTCGTGCCGGAACAACCAACAGTCTCGGAATTAGCAGCAAATTGAGTGATTGGAAGAAATCAAAGCGCTAAACGTTGTTCCAGTGCTTCGGGTTCAATTCCTTGATTGAACGCTTCCACTTCTGCAATACTCCCGGTGATTCGTTGACCCTCAATCTTAACCGTTTCCTCTCGAATGATCCATTGAACATTGTTAGGGGCTTCGAGCCGCATAAAAGCCATGCATGCACCAAGAATAGCTAACTGGGTTACTGGCATTTCTGCCGCGAAATCGTCGGGATTTTCTACCGTTAATGAGCCCATAATGAGTCCAATACGGTGTTGAAAATGCTTTTGGGTGACTGGAGATAATCGATTATACGCAGGCACTAACAACCCCAACTCGTAAAGATCGTTGGTTGTGAATCCATAGCGCTGTACACTACCCGTTTTCAGTCGATACAGCCAGATACGCAGCACAATCACCAAAGTAACTGCGACTCCGATTCCCATGAATTTTGCAAGCACGATTTGGTGTGAATACACCAACAAAGGAATAGCTAATAAAGCGATCAAAAAAGCTACAAGCCATACCGAGTAACGCGATTTCCCCGGGTTCATGCCCCCTTGGAGTGATCCACTACCCATTTATCGTTGAACATTTCCCCTCGAATAACCACGGTTTTCGAACGGGAATACTCTTCCGCGGCCATCATCATCTGTTCTTTGGTATCTCTTCTAATTAAAATTGAACTGGAACCTGGGACTTTTAATTCTATATAAAAACCGTTTTTTAATCTTGCCGGTCGTGTTGGTGGTCTACCCATAATAAATTTGAAATAAGTACAAATTAAACATTTTTTTCCGACTTTGGTTCGTTTTTGTGGATTTTTATGATTTCTCGTTGCTAAAAATACGGAGGCGCATTGCAATCTAAGCCGTATTTTTGCGCATGATTTCTTTCGAAAAATTGGGTTATTTCCTGCCTCAAGGATTCTTGTATTCTGGCGTTAGCCTCCAAATCAACCGAGGGGATAAAATTGGGTTAGTGGGGAAAAACGGCGCAGGAAAATCAACGCTCTTTCGGTTACTCACGGGACAAATTGCTCCTTCCGAAGGAAAAATCCACCTACCCAAAGAATGCCGCTTAGGATTTCTGTCCCAAGACATTAAAATAGAAACCGAACTTTCCGTTTTTTCTTTTTTAGAACAGTCCAATGCGCAGCTCAAGGTATTGAAAAATCGGTTGGAGGAAATCAATGACGAACTTACCGTGCGAACCGATTATGAATCCCAAAGCTACTTGAGCTTACTCAATGAACTGGCTGAGTGTAACGAAGCATTCCAGATTCATGACGGATACAACTGGGAAGAAAAAATCATGGGTGTTTTGGAAGGATTAGGTTTCTCTAAAGACAATGTCCATCGTCCGCTGAGCACTTTTTCGGGCGGATGGAAGATGCGCGCCGAACTTGCCCGCATTCTCGTGAACGAACCCGATGTTCTGCTGCTCGATGAGCCCACCAACCACTTGGATATTCTCTCGATTGCCTGGTTGGAAAATTACTTACAGCGGTTTGTAGGAGCGGTCATTCTTATTTCCCATGATCGGCTCTTTTTGGACAACGTTACCAAACGTACCTTGGAAATTACCCTCGGAAAAATCGTAGATTATCCCTTCGGTTATTCCAAATACAAGGAGCGACGCGCCGAGGAAAGCGAACGCCTAGAAAGTGCCAAAAAGCAGCAAGATAAGGAAATCAAACAAACCGAAATGCTCATTGAAAAGTTTCGTGCGAAACAATCCAAAGCGGCATTCGCTCAATCGCTCATCAAAAAATTGGATAAAACGGAACGCATTGAAATCGAAAACGACAGCTATGCCGGTATGCGGGTGCGCTTCCCCTTGAGTGTGCAACCCGGGAAATGGGTCTTAAGCATGGAAAACGTCGGAAAAACCTACGATCGTCCTTTGTTTCATTCGATTTCTATTTCCGTGGGACGTGGCGAAAAAATTGCCTTGCTCGGCCCCAACGGTGTCGGGAAATCCACTTTGCTCAAAATCATGATGCACCAAATCGATTACGAAGGTTCCGTTGAATACGGTCACAATGTAGGTATAGGTTATTTTGCGCAGGATCAAGCAGAAAAACTGGACCCCACCCTGACCATTTTCGAAACGGTGGACCACGTAGCCAAGGGTGAAATACGTCTTCAAATACGGAGTCTGTTGGGAACGTTTCTTTTCAGCGGGGAAGATATTCACAAAAAAGTGGGTGTATTGTCGGGCGGTGAACGAACCCGGCTTGCGCTGTGTCAGATGCTGCTCAGCCCCTCGAATTTTCTCATTTTAGATGAACCCACCAACCACTTGGACATCCCTTCCAAAGAGATATTGAAAAATGCCTTGATTAACTACGAAGGTACCTTTTTGATTGTTTCTCACGACCGAGAATTCCTCACGGGACTCACCAACCGCATTTGGGATATTGAAGACCAAGGGCTCAAAATTCACCATTTTGAATTGGATGAGTATCTCCGATATAAGGTGCCGAAGGACGGCAAGGAGGTTGTTAAAAATACCGTTCAAGAAGTGAAACCCGAACCCGTAAAAAAAGCGGATACCCTCGATCGAGAACAGCAAAAGAAATTGCAAAAAGTGGAACGGAGCATTGAAGAAACGGAAGCTCAAATTGCACAGTTGGAACATCAATTGGCGGAAATCCATTTCCAAGATCCTACCTATCAAGGTATGCTCAACGAATATAACCGACTTAAACCCCACCTCGACCGGCTCATGGAGGAATGGGAGAAATTGTCGAATTGAAGCATTTAACCGTATTTTCTCGCGTTCCTTCGGCGGTCTCTGCGTAATTTCATTACGTCCTTTTTCATTTGCTTGCGCATCGGTTTTCCTTGATGTTTACGATGCGTTTTGAAGGCTTTTGACGCCATTTTTCGTTTTTTCTTTTGCTCCTGCTCGTACGTTTTCCAAGCTTTGGCTCTCCGATGTTCAAAGGAACCGCTATCACTGCTTTTACACGAAGAAATGTGCATTGCCAAGAAAAACAAAGCAAAGGCTATCTTTTGGATGAATTGGAGCATTTGTGTTAACTTTGCGCTGATGGTATTACGTTTTGCCCTGTGTTTAGTTTCAGTTCTTTGCCTGGTTTCATGCCATAAAAACCAACAAAACCCTGTTCCTAACATTCCCATCGATATTACCATCGATCTTGGGTTACCCAGCTATTACGCACTTCAAGGGGTCAGTGGATATGCTTATGTAAACGGCGGATCGCGCGGAATTATCGTTTACCGTAAAGCGTTGGATCAATTTGTGGCCTTCGATCGGCATTCGCCCGCAGACCCAAATGGCAGTTGCCCCTTACCGTTATATCCTAACCCAAGTAATTTTCTAGAATTACTCGACTCGTGCAGTTCTGCTAAGTTTTCTTTGTACGACGGATCTCCTATCACCGATTGTCCATACGGACTTCGCCAATACGCTACCCAATATAACGGAGCGAATTCTTTACGCATTTATAATTAGCATGCAAGAAATTACCTTAACCATCATCGACAGAACAGGTCAAAGCCATGAACTAACGGGTCCTACGGATATGAATATGAACTTGATGGAATTATGTAAGGTATATGAACTGCCGGTGCTCGGTGAATGCGGCGGAATGGCCATGTGCGCTACATGCCAGGTCTACCTGGAATCGGATACGGTGCTTCCTGAGCAGAGCGAAGCAGAATTGGACATGTTAGATCAAGCTTTTTATGTTAAACCCAACAGCCGTTTGGGGTGTCAAATTCAGCTGGATGAATCCCTCCACGGGACGGTATTTCGTCTGGCGCCTGAATCCTATTGATTTCGAATTTCCTGAGGTATTTTACATACTGGAATCGGTTGCATTTTATGCCGATTGAGGGCATTAAAACGCCGGTAAATCGTTAAAACTTCTTGTTCCCTTTCGTTGAGTATGGATTCATCTCCTGAATAATCCATCGCCCATTCAAGCTCCGGATAGGTGGCTCCTAACTGTTGCTCATCGGTTCGATCCTCCCCCCATAACCCATCCGTGGGCTTAGCAGAAATGATTTCTAACGAAACCCCAACATGCTTTGCCAAGGCCCATACTTCCGTTTTGGTTAAGTCTGCAATCGGACTAATATCAACCCCACCATCCCCGTATTTTGTATAGAATCCTACCCCGAAATCCTCCACCTTATTGCCTGTTCCTACTACCAAGCAACCGTTCGCTTGTCCAACGGCGTATAAGGTGGTCATGCGCAGTCTGGAACGCGTATTGGCCATACTTAACAGGTGCGTTGCCGTGGCTTCAGGCATAGAAGCCCTAAAGGACTCAAAAGCCGAGGTTAAATCCAGTTCGAGACACTCCACGTTCGGAAACGTGTGACTTAACGCTTTCATGTGATCTCGAGCACGAACCAATTGATCGTGTTGTTGATGAAGGGGCATGCCTAACAAAATTGTTTTTAACCCTGTTTTAGCGCAAAGCCAAGAAGTCACTGCGGAATCCACCCCCCCAGAAATACCCACGATGAACCCCGCTTGGCGGGATATGCGACAATAGTCAGTCAACCAAGCAATGATGTGGTTTTCTACCGCATCCATGCTAAAATAGGAGGGATAGTTTTAACACCAATTGGTTTTGGCGTGCTTTGGGGTAAAAATACGAACCATCCGGGCCTGAGGCCGCATTGGATAAGGTATAATGGTTCTCGATAGCGCGGAGGTGTAACGGAGTTAATCCGTAAAAGAAACCAAGCTCAGGCACTAACGACGTCGTTCCGGTAAAATTCCATTGTGCACCTGCCGAAAAACCCACCGAACCTCGGTAAAAAAAGCTCTCGCTGTACCCTTTCATGTTCGCATTGTCTTTTGAGGTCCATGCCGTATTTCCTTGCGCGTCCATGCTCATATCATATCCGTGATCGTTGATTTTTTGGGAAACTAAAAAACTATTTCGCAAACCAAATTTTCCAAAAATGGTCCAATCCCCAATGGGCTGCATGCGAAATAGCATCATGAGCGGAATCGCCACACTTACAGCATTGTATTGTCGATTCGTTAAAAGATAGGTTGTACCTCCCGACTCCACTTTTTGAAGTATGTTCGCTCCGGCATAACGGTAAAACACCGAGTCTTTCATTTCATAATTCAGCTTGGTGAATTCGAATTCGAAGCCCGTTGAAATCCCTAAACTGTTGGAAGTTTTGAATCGGGTATTGAAAATCATACCCACGGATAAATCATGGTTAAAAGCCGTAGGATGAAAGTAGGCATCGCCTGATTGAACCATATTAACGGCAAAATTACCCGTCATTCCCGCTTGTAGTCGATTCGAATTGTCTTGCGAAAACATTGTTTGAAAGCTGAATACTCCCCAGGTTGTTAAAAAACAAAGTATACTTAGCGATTTCATACCATTTGAGATTATCGTATTTTTACAAAATTAAAAATTATCTTGTTGGTGAAGCGATTCTTGCCATACTTACCGTGTTTTATCGTTAGCCTTTTGCTCTCGTGCAATCGAGATCCCTATGCTGTTGACACGGAAAACACTCGAATCGATTTGGTTTTCCATAATACAGATTCTTTATTTTCCACTCGAAAATCGGATCAATATCTTGCGGTTCGCCAACAGCTGAAAGCCTTGGACCAGGACGTTTACGGTTATCTCTTAGGGTATTGTTACCACGTTCCAATTCAACCCGACACGACCTACCTCCGCATCATGGGGCGCATGATGAACGACCCCTATGTAATCGCACTCGAACAGGAAGTTGCCAAAAAACTATACTCCGCACGAAAGCTCCATCAAATTACCCTTTCCAATGCTTTTAAAAGAATGAAAGTGTTGCTGCCAAAGGTAGCGCAGCCCCACCATGTTTTCTGGATAAATTCGGCCTTTACAAGCTCTGTATTTTGTTCCAAAAGCTCCATTGCCATAGGACTTGAACGTTATTTAGGACCCTCCTCCAAAAGCATTCAGCAATTACCGGAAAATCAGTTTTTTCAATGGATTAAAAACAGCATGGAAGAACGCTATATGGCGCGTGACGCGGTGGTAGGATGGCTTAATACCCATGCCATTGATGAAACCCAAGCGAGTTTATCGGAATCCATGATTCGATGGGGAAAACTGCTTTTTGTGGCTCGTAAACTCATGAACGAAGCAGATTTGGCCATTGTCATGCGTTATTCCAAACAAGATCTTGAATGGGCCTTGGCCAGTGAATGGGCGGTTTGGAAATACCTGATCGATGAACAACTGCTCTACGACCGAAGGGAGGACACTCGTCAAAGCCTATTGCATGAAGGACCCTTTACCCGGGGTCTTCCACAAGAAAGTCCCGATCGCTTAGGCCAATTTCTGGGTTACCGCATCGTAGAGCAATATGTTGATAACCATCATCCTACCCTTGAAGCACTGCTAAACCTCCCCTATTTAACCCTTTTACAGGCCTACGAAGCACCCGAAAAAAAATAACATGAAAAAGAAATCAAATATCCAGCTTTCCGTTGCCTTGAACGAGAACAATGTACCCGAAAGCATTCAATGGACAGCCGAGGACAGTGGACACCAAGATGCGCCCGCCAA
Source organism: Flavobacteriia bacterium (assembly GCA_009925805.1). Taxonomy (GTDB): domain Bacteria; phylum Bacteroidota; class Bacteroidia; order Flavobacteriales_D; family Crocinitomicaceae; genus UBA952. The sequence goes on from RFQF01000071.1 coordinate 8,702, forward strand.
GGCCTTTTTCTTGTCGCTCTGGGACCCCAAAGAAAACAATACCTTGCGCATCGACTTATGGACCGAAGCCATGACGGTGGATGAAATGAAGCAGTTCTTCCATCAAACGTTATTAACCATGGCCGACAGCTTTGAAAAAGCCACAGGCGAAGCAAATATTTGCGAGGATCTTCGGGACTACTGCTACCATTTTGCCGACAAAATGAATATCCTCCCACAGGAATGATCCTAGAGAAATTACATACGAAGCACGAAACACCCATTCAGTATGCTTTTGCTGATGGAACCGTATTGAATGAACGCATTGGGAGTGCCATCCTTTTGGAATTTACGGGGAATATATTTTGCCGAAAATGCGCGAAACCCACGAAGAAATCCTTCGGAGAAGGCTTTTGTTATACGTGCTTTTTATCGGCTCCCGAGGCCAGTCCATGCATTGTGAGCCCAGAATTGTGCGAAGCGCATTTGGGAAAAGGACGTGATATCGTGTATGAGGAAAAGCATCATAACCAACCGCACTATGTGTATTTAGCCGCAACGGATCAGGTAAAAGTGGGCGTCACGCGCACAACGCAAATGCCAACGCGCTGGATCGACCAAGGGGCAAGGGAAGCGATTATATTGGCTGAAACCCCGAACCGATATTTAGCCGGCGTACTTGAGGTGGCCCTCAAAGAAATGTACAGCGACCGAACCAACTGGCAGAACATGCTTCGGGATATTCATGAGGATACCATCGATTTGGTGCAAGAAAAATGGGAATTGATGGACCAATTACCCGAGGACTTAAATCAGTACTTTACGGAAGATGAAACCCTGTATTCGTTTGAATACCCCGTGCTTCGCTATCCGGAAAAAGTAGCCGCATTAACCTTGGAAAGAGAACCAAGAATTCAAGGAATCCTGACCGGAATTCGCGGACAATACCTGTATATTGATGATTATTTAGTGTTGAACGTGCGCCGTCATACCGGCTACGAAGTTGTTTGGAAATAACATGGTACAACTTATCCGCTCCTTTTTAGACCTTTTCTACCCCATTGTGGCTAAAATCTTCGACAAAACGACCTATTACTATGCGGTGGCGGGTTGCACCAATTTGTTGTCAGGTTGGGTTTTATTTTGGGTGCTCGATCGATGGGTCATCCATAGCAAAAGGGTGGTTCTTCCATTCTTCGAACATCCCGTGCACAGTTATACAGTAATAGCAGCAGCTTGTGGGGTATTTAGTTTTTTGTTTGGTTTCGACTGTACCCCAACCGGTGAGCGCCACGAGTCTCGGAGTGGGATAGATCTCAGAGTGGCGAATAGCCTTTGCCACCTCAATGCCGCTTTGGCCGGGTAATCCTATATCGAGAAATATTATCTCTGGCTTGAAACGTGACGCCTTGGTGAGAGCCTCTTGGCCATTAAACGCGACCTCAGCCTTGTGCCCGAGGAGTTCCACAAACATAG